>JBAXGO010000006.1:0-34751 GCA_037139335.1 bacterium | reverse complement strand
TTTTAGATAGGAGGTCGAATTGGCAATAAAGATTAAATAAACTGATATAATTAATTACTCATATCGTTATAATAAGAACTTAGATACATGTTAAAATAAATAATATTAATAAAAACATGGAACCACAGAATACACCAATTCCATCTCCAAATGTGAATATAACACCTTTAAATCAGCCTGTTTACCAGCCAGTGATTAAACCTCGCAAAAGATTTAAAAAGAGACTAATCTTAATACCAGGTGTATTATTCATTCTTATCGTTTTGGTAATAATAGCTTCATTGTTTGTAAAAATTGGAGATCAAGCGATTGCTTCTTCATTCATGGATTCAGTCGGCAATCACAAAGCAGCAATGGGAATCGATTTATTGACATCAGGGAATAGTTTAAAAGCTGGAACAATTAAATTTAGCGATGTAGATTTGAAAAATTCTTCGTCCTGTACTCAATTATGGTCCGACATAAAAGATCAAAAATTAATTGATTTATCTGATAATTCTTTTTCTTTCAAAGAGACATTAGATATCAGACCAATAAATAGTGATTATAAAGATAAATTTTATACTCAATCATTTGTTGAAGCAGGGATGGATATTAGCAACCAGAAATTATCATTGATAACAGATATTTCAGCTGGTGCAGATTTTGACACAGTAACCAGTATTATTAACGACTTATATGCATCATTAAATGATACAAGTTTCGAAGAAGAACAAGTTACATATTATGGTGAAAAAGTAGATCAATATACAAAGAAATTATCAACAGCAACTACAGACTCAGAAAAGAAATATAACAAATCTCAACTCGATTATTATGCTGAAGAAAAGGCATATTACCAAGATTTATTACAAAAGAAGAAAGATAATGATCCTTCAAAATATTTAAATTGGGGGCAAACTGTAGCAAATATAAAAGGCCAAACAATGCTGACACCTAGCTTAGGATATTTAAAATTAGACAATCTTCAATTAAAAAATAATTCTGGTGATAGAAGTGATAGTCTAAGTGATTGGTATGGAAAAGACTTCTCGTTATCAACTAAACAAAGACAAGGAATAACAGAATTAATTTCAACACTTTCTGACATGCTTGCGTCAAAACCTGGACAAATAGTGTCCGAAGATACTGGTAAATTTTTAATGTTTTATGCATGTTCGATAATTAAGGAAATTAAAATTGATAGCCCTACAAATGTAGAATTTGGATACGGAGATTACAAAGTAACAAAGAAGGTAAGACCAATTCAAATCATTTCAGTAGATCCTAATAGTAAAGCATACTCTGATGGATTGGTAACATTATTTGAGAAATTAGAAAAAGATCAAGTTTTTTCTAACTATTTGAAAGCTCAATACGATAATATAATTAAAATAAATAATGCTGGCAATAAGATTTCGAATTCATCAGCAAGCTCTATAAAGCAGAGTGAATATAATAAATTTATAGACGAAATGATACAATCCGCCTTTGGATCAAACTCAAGAGATTTAATAACAAAAGCTTTTGCAAATACGGACAAGACAGATATTCGAACAGATATTCGATACGAAATAACAGCATCAAGTACATATTATATGAGTATGGATCAATCAAAATATTATGGTTCAAAAGTTGAAGAAAAATTAATATTTAAAGACCAATCAATACTAGATTCTTTGAATAATGAAAATGCTAAGGATATTTTGAAAGACGGGATAGTAATATCTGCTCAGGTTTATGACATTCAATCAGGCAGTAAAGCATTTAGCATAAACGAACCTGATAAAAAGACAGATATCAATAAATTACCAGATGATATAACAAGTCTTGAAGTTATAAAAAAGGCCTTCGAGAAATAGTTAGAATTTTTACATCTACTGGAAATAAGAAATAAAATATCTTTACATTAATAAGTGAAAAGAAGACATCGTAAAATATTATAAAGATCTTAAAAACTATAGAAACGAATTTTGTTGCGCTGCGCCTAAGGAATAAATTAGCATAAGAGGAGAGGGATCTCGTCGAAAAGATTTGTGGGATCCCACTCAAGGACAGAGTGGTTAGTTTTAAATCTAGAAATAACGAGTTTTTCACATAATAAGAAAAACTATTGTTGTAAATATTTATTCAATAGGTTCAAAACTTCTTTTCAGTTTAGAATTTTTTCCATTTTACATTTTCTCATATGATTGATATCATTAATTCCATTGAATAATGTTTTAATGGAAAAATTTTCTAAATCCTCTGCCCAGAGTTCTCA
Organism: bacterium; assembly: GCA_037139335.1. Lineage (GTDB taxonomy): Bacteria > Patescibacteriota > Dojkabacteria > JAOAGR01 > JBAXGO01 > JBAXGO01. The sequence goes on along the minus strand of JBAXGO010000006.1, from coordinate 32,509 downwards.
TAAAGTTATGGATACTAAATTCATTTTTGTTACAGGTGGAGTAATGTCAGGAGTAGGTAAGGGTGTTACAACAGCATCATTAGCTTTGCTTTTGAAGAAACACGGATACAAAGTAGATATTTTAAAATGTGAGAATTACCTCAACGTTGATAGTGGAACCATAAATCCCATTGAACACGGCGACCCATTTCTAACAGAAGATGGTACAGAAGCCGACATGGATCTTGGAACTTATGAAAGATTCCTAGATCAAGATATGAAGCATGCAAACTACGTAACCATGGGTCAGATTTTCAAAACAGTCATAGACAGAGAAAGAAATTTTGGCTACGAAGGCGAAGATGTAGAACCCATGCCTCACGTAACAAACGAAGTTATGTTAAGAATTGAGAGTTTAGGTAAAGATAACGACATAGTACTTATCGAATTAGGAGGCACAGCAGGAGATTATCAAAACGTCTTGTACTTCGAAGCATGTCGACAAATGAGATTCCTTTATCCAGAAAATGTAATTAATATACACGTAACCTACGTTCCTTTTCCAAAAACTATTGGTGAGCCCAAAACAATGCCTACCCAAACGTCAATTAGAATATTAATGGGTATGGGTATCCAGCCAGAATTTTTGGTATTAAGATCCAGCGTAGACTTTGACGAAAGAAGAAAATATTTGATTGGTATGAAGTGCAGTATCAAAAAAGACCATGTTGTAACAGCACCAGATCTAGAAAGTACGCTTGAATTGCCTATTAAATTTGCAGAACAGGAATTTGATTTAGCCATTTTACGTGAACTGGGTCTGAAAGAAACAAAGTGCGATATAAGCGACTGGAAGAAAATGGTTGAAATGATTATTGATAATAAAAAAGAGGAATCAGAAGTTGAAATTGCAATTGTAGGAAAATATTTTGCCACAGGAAGTTTCCATTTAGTGGACTCTTATCATGCATTATTTGAAGCAATTAAACATGCGTCATGGCCAAATGAAGTTAGAATTAAATATAGATTAATAAATTCAGAAAAAAGTGAAAAAGAGCTTCCAGGATTATTAGAAGGCGTTGATGGAATAATTGTTCCTATAGGATGGGGAGAAAGAGGATCAGAAGGTATGATAAAGACTATACAATACGCTAGAGAACAAAAAATTCCTTATCTAGGTTTATGTTTCGGAATGCAATTAGCCACTGTTGAATTTGCAAGAAATAAACTAGGCTGGACCGATGCAAATAGTGAAGAAATTAATCCAAAGACATCACATCCAGTCATCCATGCTATTCCAGAAGACGAAAGATATCAACGAATAAAAGCCAAAGGAGTAACTATGAGATTAGGAGCCTTCGATTGTCTGATAAAAAAAGACAGTCTAGCATATGAAATTTACGACAAATACAATGAATGGAAAGACAAAGCAAAAAGATTAGTATCAGAAAGACATAGACATAGATACGAATTTAACAATGCTTATAGACAAGATTTGGAAAATGCTGGAATGGTTTTTTCTGGTACATCGCCTGATGATTTCTTTGTTGAAATGGTAGAATTGCCAAAAAGTGTGCATCCATTCTTCATTGCGACACAAGCACACCCTGAATACAAATCCAGACCAGGACACCCACATCCTATGTTTGTTGAATTTATCAAGGCTACTAAGGTACAATCTGAAAAATAAATTTTCCCGCAGTCTGTGAAATCATAGTCTGCGGTCATAATATTCGCTTTTTTTACGCTTATTCAACGATGGCATTAGTGAGTAATAAATTTGGTTCTACTACCTTTATTGATAAAATTCAGACAACAAGTACAGCAGAATTACAAACTTCTCTTGGAATTACGCAACTTCAAGATGGACATTTACAGCAAGCCATATCTTCAATAGAAGGTTTCAAAATTTTTATAAAACATAATAATCCAAGAATTCTGACTTATAAAAGACAAGAAGGACGACTAGCTTTGTCCGGCTTGATATTTTGGCAATCTCCTATAGAGTTAGCCTCTGATTCTTCACAATCATATCAATTAGCCTGGGGATTCAATGACAGACAACGTTTTGACGAAGCTTCTTTTGGCTTTTACTTAATTCATACATTAGGAATATATTTATCTTTATCGCAGGAAGGTAAAACTAATTGTCATAGTAGATTTGGTGAAGTAGATATCACAAGACATCGTTTATCAGGTTTACAGGCTTTATTCGAATTAATGGATCTCAGACCTGATTTAAACTCAAGTGAACAGTTAAAATCAGCTTATTCGAATTATAAAAGAATTCAAGATATTGAAACTGTCACTTTAAGCAGTGGTATTTACATACCATCGGTAAATGAACAAAAAAGAAGAATTGCCGTATAATATAGAAAATTATTATAGATGAAAAAAGATTGCCGCGGGAGGGAGTCGAACCCTCAAGCTTATTAGGCAACGGATTTTAAGTCCGTCGTGTATACCATTCCACCACCGCGGCTTTGCGGTTTTGAGTAACGAGTGAATTTTACACTATGACGAGGAAAATTTACAGTACCTGACCAAAATAAGGTTTAGTAAATTTAATTCTTTGTTAATTCAATAATCTGCCCATTCAGATTATCATTTGATATTATTTGAAAAATTAAATCAGATATTTCATCAGGATCAAGACATTTTTCAGGTAATGCATATTCTGGAAAATATTTTTTATAACTATCTGTAAGAGTGTCACTTGGAGAAATACAATTAACTTGTATTTTTTTATCAATAAGTTCATGAGAAAGTCCGATTGTACAAGTTTCCAAAGCTTTTTTTGATACATAATATGGTAGCCATCCTTTGGCTCCAGCTTCAAAAGTACCGCTAATATTTACTATTTTTCCATATTGTGGAATTAATGAGACCAAATTTTTGAATATTATCATTGGTGCTTGTATACCTACTGTTAAAATATTTTGTACATCAATATCGGAATAAGTAACAAAGTCCATATTTGAAAAAGCCTTATCACCATTATGATAAACACCAGCAGCATTAATTATTACATCTAGCTGTGTAGAAGATTTCTTAACAAATTGAATTAAACTATTAATATCATCTGGATTGTTAAAATCTGCAGCTATGAATTTCACAGATTTACTATACGAAGATAGATTACTAGCTGTTTCAGCTAATTTATCCGAATTCTTCGATGTAATTATTAAATCGTAATTCTTTACTGCAAAAGATTTTGCAATTGAATAACCTATAGACGAATTTGTACCTATAATTAAAATTGTTTTTTTATTCATCAAAATTGATTAAATTAGTATAATTGTATAATCAATTTGTTTTGCTGTATAATAGTTGTCCAAAATATGGACAATATGAATACGCTAGAAAATTTTTTAAATCAACTCAATTTATCATCTGAAGAAGTTGAGATATACAAAGCAATTTATAAGAATAAAATTTGTACTGTTCTTGAAATAGCTAGATTTACAGGGATTAAAAGAACTACCGTATATAGATTATTAGAAGAGCTCACAAATATAGGAATAATAGAGGAGATAACAGATGAGTTTAGAAAATTATACAAAGTAAGTCCAGCAGAATCGATGGAAAAGCTTGTTATAGATCAGGAAAGCAAAACACAGGTTTTGAGAAATATATTTCCAGAAGTTTCTGTTCTAATAAATTCAGGAATCACAGATCCAGAAACCAAAGTCATCGTATATCAAGGAACATCACGAGTAAAACAAATGGTATGGCATACATTAAAAGCAAAAGGTGAAGTTCTGGGTTATACATATAGGAAATTGCAAGAGCTAGTAGGAGAAGACTACGAGATTAAATGGAAGAACGAATTTATGAATAAAAAATTAGGTTTAAGAGAAATAATTTCAGATGAGTATCTAGAGAGCGTAAAAAACGAGAAAGTAGCTCAAGAATTCGATTATGAGCTATTCCAAACAAGATATATTCCATCAAATATACTGTCCATTCCTCATCAAATGGATATTTATAATAATGTAGTTTCATACTACAGCTGGAGAAATAATGACATATTTGGAGTAGAAATATACAACGAAAAATTTACACTTATGCAAAAGCAACTATTTGAAATAGTGTGGGGCATCGCCGTAAAAGCCTAGATTTTTTCTTCCCTTTTAAAAAAGGGGAGATGTCCCGTTCGCGGGACAGAGAGGTTATATTTATATTTTTGCAATTCGGTATTTTTTCTCCCCTTTTCAAAAGTGATCGCTCAAATTATTTAGAAGATATAACTATAATCTTTCTTATTCGTAATTAACCAATCATCTCAATTCAAAAGTCGAATTCTACAGTTTCGAAATATAGTATTTTTTTATCTTAATAATATCCTACACTACGTATATTTAGTTTATAGCATTGGTTAAGATCAGTATTGTAGACAATTTCTAATAAAGGAGAATTAATAATTATATTAAACAGAGCTATTTCGGTGCCTTTATCGTGCGTTTGCGGAATAAACATAGCACGATAAGAGCACCGCAGTTTTTGATACTTTTTCCTGCGAAAAAGTATAGAAGAAACACAACGGGATAACGACAAAAAAAAAGACCTCTTTCGAAGCCTTTTTTAAAGTTTACTTACCACACGGCAACAGCTGCAACCTTATCATCATCACCAAGCCTAATGATTTTCACACCACTAGCAACTCTTCCAGTTTCTCTTATTTGTTCAATTTCAGTCCTTATAACTTGACCTTTTTGAGATATAACTATAAGTTCTTTTTGAGGATGGTCAATAACACGCATCACCACTATCTTTCCTGTTTTTTCGACTACTTTAGCTGTTGTAACACCTTGTCCACCTCTACCAATCGATGAATATTCATCAAGCGGAGTAAGCTTACCAAATCCATGTTCAGATATTACTAAAACGCGATCTTCTTTATGTCTGACTGTATCCATACTTATAACAACATCGTTTCCCTTAAGCAGAATACCTCTTACACCACGAGCTGATCGACCAAGTTCTCGGACCTGACCTTCATCAAATCTAATACATTTACCATTTGCAGTAGCAATAAGAATGCTTGTATTACCTGTCGTAGGCCTGACCCATCGAAGTTCATCGCTTTCATCCAATTTAATGGCTATAAGTCCATTTTTTCTAATTTCAGCAAGTTCCTTCATATCTACTTTTTTAACAGTTCCTCTAGTAGTGCACATGAAGAAAAATTTGTAGTCTACACCTTGTTTTTCCAAGCCTTGTTCACCTTCTTGAATTGTATCTTCATCCATTACATTACCACCTTCACCTCGAGTCAATACACTTGTTACATATTCACCAGCATCAAGTGCAATTAAATTGACAATAGGCTGACCTTTGGCTGTTCTAGCAAATTCTGGAATCTCATACACTTTCAATGAATAAACTTTTCCTTTATTACTAAAGAAAAGAACATCGTCATGAGTATTAGTGTAGAAAATATGTGAAATATAATCATCTCCTCTTGTAGTGGCACCAATAACACCTTTACCACCACGACCTTGTGATTTATATGTATCCATAGGCATTCTTTTGACATAACCAGCCTTTGATACTGTAACTACAACATTTTCTTTTTCGACCAAATCTTCTGCAGATAATTCATCTGGTCGTCCCGCGACTACTCGAGTCAATCTTTTATCTCCATATTTATCCTTCATTTCTGTTAACTCTGAATCAACTTTTTTCAAAACATTTTCAGGAGAGGAGAGAAGTACTCGATATTGTTCAATCAATAAAGCCACTTCTTTGTATTCATCATCAATTTTTTGTCTTTCTAGTGCGGCCAATCTTCTTAATTGCATTTCAAGAATTTCTTGAGCTTGCAAAGGAGAAAAAGTGAATTTTTTGATAAGTTGTTCTTTGGCAACATTACTATCTTTGGAAGCCCTAATAGTAGCAATAATTTCATCTAATACATCAAGTGCTCTTTTCAAACCTTCCAATATATGAGCTCTTCTCTTGGTATTTTCAAGGGTAAAGACAGCCGCCCTCACAGTAACTTCAATTCTGAATCGAATAAAGTAAGTCAGAATATCTTTCAATGCCAAAGTAACAGGCTGATTCTCAACTAGTGCTAAAAGATTTGCATTAAAGACGGTTTGAAGCTCCGTAAATTTATACAAATTATTCAATATAGTATTTGGATTATCACCTCTTTTAACATCTGCTACAATTCTTATTCCTTCTCTATTAGTTTCATTTCTCAAGTCTGAGAGCTCTAATTTGTCGTTTTTAACAAGGTCTGCAATCTTTGCCACCAATCTATTATCATTTACCTGATATGGTAATTCTGTAATCACTATACTGAATCTACCATTTTTATTTTCTTCAATCTCAGCCTTTCCTCGAATTAAAACACGCCCTCGACCTGTCAAATACATGTTTCTAATTTCAGCTTTGTCATAAATAGTTCCCTTAGTAGGGAAATCAGGACCTTTAACAAATTTCATAAGATCATCAACTTCTGCCGCAGTTTCGAAAACAGGATAGTAAGAAAGTATTTTCATTGCACTCTTATAAATGCTTTTGCCAAACATTTCTTTATCTTCTGTATTCAAAATATCTTCATAACTGGAAAAAGATGCCAATTTTTTTACAAATTCTTCTAATTCATTATTTGTAATAACTGGATTGTCAGCAAAGTATTTGCCAACCATATACTGCAATGCTTCCATAAGCTCGGTAAGATTATGCGTTGGAATTGATGTTGCCATACCTACTGCAATACCTTCGGCACCATTCATGAGCAAATTAGGTAATCTAGAAGGCAAAACTGTTGGCTCTTGAAGTCTACCATCATAATTCGGCATAAAATTTACAGTATATTCATCAACATTTGAAATGACATCTTTAGCAATTTTATGAAGCTTGGCTTCTGTATATCTCATATGAGCAGCAGAATCACCTCCTACAGAGCCGAAATTTCCTTGTCCTTCAACCAAAAGATATCTCATACTCCAATCTTGAGCCATACGAACCATAGCATCATAGACCGATGTATCTCCGTGAGGATGATATTTACCCAAGACTTCTCCAACGGTATTGGCACTTTTTCTGTATGGGCCATTATTCCATAGTCCGATTTCTTTCATGACGTAAAGGATTCTTCGATGTACTGGTTTGAGACCATCTCTTACATCAGGCAAAGCTCTCTGAACAATTACACTCATTGAATAATCTATATAACTTTTTTTCATTTCCTGTACTATATTCGCAGGAATAGTCCTAGCCGAAACACCTGGGTTATCTACAATCTGTGGGACATCTTGATCAACTTTATCTTGTGTATCAAGATTTGTATTATTGTTTGTATCTGATGGGTTCATATTAATCAAAATTTATAAAAAACTTGGTTACAAAGACGGATGTATTATAACAGATTATCTAAAATACTACTTTAACTTCACTACCATCTCCCAAACGACTGTATATAAATATCTTGCCACCATGAGCATTAATTATTCTTTTGGATATTGATAATCCTAGTCCAGAGCCGTCGATATTTATTACATTACTACCTCTATAAAATCTTGTAAAAATATTATTTATATCACTTTCTGAAATTCCGATTCCATAGTCTTTAACACGCAAAACAGATTTGTTTTTATATTTTTTTAGAGAAATTAAAACAATACTACTCTCATTTATTGAATATTTTATAGCGTTTTCAATAATATTTGTAATTGCTATAGCTAGGTATTTTCCACTTCCATTAATTATAATATTTTGTTCAATATCAGAATCAATTTTTATATTTTTGTAGCTCGCCATCGGAACCAGTGTTTGTACAATATCTCTAATAATATTACTAATATTAACGTTTTCCTCATCGACAAGTTCGGCATACGATTTATTAGAAAGTGTAAGCTGATTTACTAAATTTATTAGTCTTTCATTCATAATCTGCACCGTCTGATAAAAATATTTATAGTCTTCTATACCTGGATTTTCATTTAAAACAATTAAATCGGAAGTTGACTTAATTGCAGCAAGTGGAGTTTTAAGCTCATGTGATATGTCTTGAAGAAACTTATTTTGTAAGTCTAAAGTATTTATATATCTATTAGTCATATCTTCAACTAACTGGCTAATTTCTTCAATCTCATTATATTTTTCATCAAAATGCCGAACATATGGAATTCCTCGCCTATACGCATCTGTCAAAGAATACAACATTTCCTCAATAGGCATAGCAATCCTATAAGAAATAGCATAAGCTAAAATAGCTCCAATTAATGCGACAATTAGAAGAACCCAAAAGAGAGAACTATAAAAGGTTTGAATCTCTGCATTTTTTGCTTTTTCAACTATGATCTGAGTATCTTGTATGTTATCGTCAATATAAACACTGCTATATGATTTGTTGATTACAAGAAACTGGAATAAGATTAATAAAAGTGTAGAAAAAACAAAAATAATGATAAAAATTACTATCGCTAAATAATACCTAAACGATAGTTTTGTTTTCTTAATCTTATTTAATAACATATCCTGAGCCTTTTACAGTAATTATTAACGAGCCAGTTTTTTTCCTTAAATTCTTGATATGTGTCCTAATTGCGGACGAAAATAAATCAGCACTTTCATCCCAAACATGTTCTATAATTTCCTCCTGTGATATTACTTTTCCACGGTTTATTGCTAAATATTCTAATATTGAAAATTCTTTTTTAGTCATATCAATAACTGACCAAAAATCTTCTATTTTTTCTTCAACTATCATTTTATCTCTATTGATCGAGATTTTTCCGATTTCAATAATTCCTTTCTGAGGAACCGTTATTCTCCTCATCACAGCTTTGACACGACCAATCAATTCACCTAAATCGATAGGTTTAACCATATAATCATCTGCACCTAATTCGAGAGCATCTTTAATAATTTTTTTATTGTCTCTCGCAGAAACTATGATCACACCAGAAAAAGTATTTCCTTCACGAAATTTTTTTAATATATCAAGTCCTGATCCATCAGGCAGACTCAAATCAAGAAGTATTAGATCGTATTTTGAACATTCAATTTTGTATAAGGCATCTTCCTTGGTAAGTGATGAATCAACAGCATATCCATTTATAGATAAAAGCTTTGTGAGATTCATGTTTATAATTTTGTCATCTTCTACAACCAGAATCCTCATCGGCATTAAGTTAAGAAGTATTTTTAATCATATAACTAATAGTGCTATAACAGCAAATTATTTTTACACATTATTATATTTATCCGTCAATACGATATAAAAAACAGCTTCACATTTCCTTCACATATTTTCTGTTAACCTTCATTAGTAGATTTTACAGTTTTAAATATTAAAATAGATTTCTATGAAAAACAGAAACAGCTTAAAAGATATAAATCTCAGATCATTAATAATAATTCCAAGAATTGCAGGCACTAATTTAATTTCAACGCCACTTTTAACAAGCGATGGCTTCGTATCAGAAAGTCAAAACATTATCGCTGATATTTCACGGGTCCAGCATAAAATTGTCAAAATTATGGACATAAATATAAAGAGACTAGAAAAAGTGAGAAATAAATTATTAGAGTCTGGTAGAGAAACTCCTGGACAAATAATTTCGAAGCTCGACAATATGATTAATTTATTCAAAAAGCAAAAACCTAGACTACATAAGATTAAATCTATCGAGGATATTACAAAAATTAGTAAATTTATAGAAGAAATTGCACTAAAAAACGATGTTAAATTGGGCAAAGTTTTCGATAAAAAAGATTCAAAAATAGAAAAAGCTCTAACAAAAATGGAGAGTAAACTACATCATATGGAAATAAGGATTTCGAGCGAACAAATACAAGACGAAACTTGGAAAGAACATATTAATAAACAAATTAATAAGGCACAAAACCTAATTGATCAATTAAGATATGAAAATATTAAAGAAAAAGAAAAATTTGAGGTAAAGGCTATTAGAAGAAAGCTTAACGAAACATTGGAAGAAATTCAGAAATCGGTTGTTTAAATTTTTGAGCAATATTAGAAATGTCTTTTAAATAAAAATAGATTTGTTCTTGGTTAGAACTAGAGAAGGGTAGCTGTTGCTTCCTTTCTAGTTTTAATTTAATAAGATTTAGAAGTATATTACGAATGACTACCTTTTTAAGTTGTGTGGTAGTTTATTGTCATCATAAGCCTGATCGTTATTCCATTCTGAGAGCCTTACTTTGTCATCCTGAGTCTGTCGAAGGATGGTGTTCGAAACCAAATTTTTCCGTTTTCATAATTACTAGAATTGGACTGAATAATTGAATCTCATGGATTCCTAGTCAAGCCAGGAATGACAGCACTTGAAACAAACAGCTACCTTTCGGTAGCTACTTTATCAATTCCGGAGGGATTAATTCCGCTCCGTGGAATTGTCGTTATAGTATTTGCTATTGTATTTGTGCTTCGCACATCTGAACGAACCCAGCTAAAGCATGATTTCTTTCCTCGAAGTCAAAACAAATAGCTACCTTTCGGTAGCTACTTGTTTTGACCCCGGAGGGACTCGAACCCTCGATTTCCTGGATGAGAACCAGATGTCCTAACCACTAGACGACGGGGCCTTTATAAATTAAGAATTTAAAATTAACAATTTTAGTCAGTATTTTCCTCACTATCTTTATATACACCACGAACTTATAGAAGGTTTAGATCTCAATGTCTATTAAAAAAAATATTTTTATTTTAATAAAGTAATTTATATACTTTAATTATAATAATAAAAAGTTAAACATAAATATGGAAAATATTTTTTCCTATTCTTAATTAAACCTGAGCCCAACAGGACTCGAACCTGTGACAAGTTGCTTAAGAGGCAACTGCTCTACCAACTGAGCTATGGGCCCTTCAATACTGAATCAGAGAAGGACTAAAAAGAAATTCATTAAATATTTCACTCAAATATTCATGGCTTTACAATCCAAATCTCCATGAATTTATTACTCAGATATTCACAACTATATTATCCAAATTTCCATTGTTTTACTATCCAAAACTTCTTAGCTTGCCATCCGAAATTTTAATGAAGGATGGTGAGCCCAACAGGACTCGAACCTGTGACACGCTGCTTAAAAGGCAGCTGCTCTACCGACTGAGCTATGGGCCCTATTAGAAATAAAGCGAAATATTGTATCAAAATAAATGCTATTACTCAACATTTTTTAGCTATCAATGTTTTTCTACGAGGGAGCATCTTTTCTCTTACTATATGCAGTTTTTTAACATTTTTGCATTTTATATTTTTATCAAATATAAAATTGGTTTTATATTAAGCTCTTTTTTTCCATAGAAGATCTTTCATTTAACTCAGCCAAAGTCATGATCTCATTTGGGTCGTCTATGTAATCAATAAATAATTTTCCATACATATGGTCGATTTCATGTTGAACAATGTGTGACATTAAGTCTTTTGCCTCCAAAAAGGCTTCCTGACCTTTTAAATCAAAATATTTAATTTTTACAGTCCTAGGGCGGGGGACATAGGCAAACAATTGATTTGGACCAATCCCAACCGATACACAACCTTCTAGCTCTTTGTTAATATCATCTGATAAATCTAAAACGACAGGATTTACCATTGCAATATTTTTACCAGATCCTGGAACCTTACAAATACATAATTTAACATTTATACCAACCTGAGCAGCAGAGATGCCAACAGTTTCAACACCATCGTTAAACGGATCCTTCATCAGCTTGGTTAAACTTTTTGCCAAATCGTTTAGAGTTTTATCATACTCTTTTATATCATCCGAAACATTCCTCAACGAAGGATGAGTCATCTGAAGGATTTTTAATTTTTTACTATTAAATATTATCATGTTACGCAATCTGTTATTATATTAAAATACACTTTATTAATATTCGACTTCCGACATAAGCAATAATTCGCCTACTAAGGTATTTTATCAGTATTTTCACAAAATAAATATATATGCAAATATAATAAAATAATACAAAGATTCTCACTAAAACAACAGCGTTATTTAGCCCGTTCAACTTGTACCCTCATTTGTTTATTATCAATCTTCATAAGCAATTATACATTATATTACATATACTACCGTTTTATTATTTATTAAAGAGATCTTCTCTTCCACATATCAAATAATACCAATCTTGATAGCTTATAATTATCCACAGATGTCATGATTTTTTTCACTAAACTTTTTAATTCTAAGACATCTTGCGATGTATCTAGCTGGTCACCATAATGTCCAGAAATTATATCTTTTATTTTTTTTCCTTCAAAATCCTTATCCGACATTTCCAACAGATCCTGTTCCACAATCGGTTGCAAATTTTGATTTTTTTTATCTTTAATTATACGACTTCGACTTCTAATAGTGACTAATAATTTTTCAACATTTTCTACTAATAAAACAAAAAGTGTATCAGTAGGCGGTTCCTCTAAAATTTTTAATAAAGAATTTTGAGCAACATCCTTCATTCTATCAGCTTCAACAAAGACATAAACATTTATTTTACCACTAATATTTTTTTTAAATGATTCCAGTATAATATTACGTGTCTGATCTACAGATATAGTCTGCACTTTATCATGTGAAATAACTTTTAATTCCATCTGAGTTTTATCTATTCCCAAAATCGCTGAAAGGTTTTCTCCATCATCAGAAAGTTTTGCGCTCTCTGTAACATATATTACAGATTGGTAAAATTCTTTTTGATTGCTAATTGTGTTTGACATCGGCATAGATATAATAAATAATGGATTCAGTACTGCTCTATAAAATGATAGGTCCACAAACTGTTGCCGATATATTATATAACGAAAACCTAATAACCAAAGAACAGCTTAATCAGATTAAATTTGAAGCTGCTAATCTAAGGAAATCAATTGAAGATATTTTAATTTCAAAAAATATCGTCAATGAGGAGGCTATAGCAAAAGCCAGATCAATCATGTATGGCGTTCCGTATATTGATTTGATGAAACTGGATATCACCAAAGATGTTTTGAATTTATTGTCTATTGATATATATAAATCATATTCACTTATTCCATTCGAAGTAGAACAAAACTCGGTAAAAATTGCTATGAGTAATCCATTGGATATTCAAGCTATTCGATTTATTGAACAAAAAATTGGGAAAAAAGTTTCAACCTATATCACAACAAAAAATCAAATTAACTATATTTTAGATAATAGATTAAACGAACAACTTGATAATACGGTAAACACAATGGTAAGTGAGGCTGTTGCTGATTCAGAAATTGTAGATATATCGGATACTGAAGGTCCTGTAAATATTATGGACATTCAAAATGCACCAGTAGCCAAAATTGTAAATTTAATTCTAGATTCTGCTGTGAAATTGAAGGCTTCAGATATTCATATAGAGCCACAAAAAGATAAACTGCGGGTAAGAATGCGTATAAATGGTATTCTTATGGAAAAATTACAGTTACCTGCACGATTAGCACCATCATTAATATCAAGAATAAAAATATTATCTCAATTAAAAATAGATGAGAGAAGAATACCTCAGGACGGACGTTTTCAAATCAGATCAAGTGGAAGCGAAGTAGACCTTAGAGTTTCAACTCTTCCCATTGCATATGGAGAAAAAGTTGTAATAAGACTTTTAACAAAGACAAATGGTGTCGTAAGTATTAATGAACTTGGAATGAGAGGACGGGCTTTTACGAATTTTTTAAATGCTTTGAAACAAACTACCGGGATTATTTTGGTAACTGGTCCCACAGGTAGCGGAAAAACAGTAACTTTATCTGCAGCAATTAATAAAGTAAACTCACCAACTATTAATATTGTGACATTAGAAGATCCAATTGAAATTAAGGTGGACGGAGTAAATCAAGTTCAGATTAATACAGAGGCAGGCCTTACTTTTGCCTCTGGTCTTAGAGCTTTTTTGCGTCAAGACCCAAATGTAATAATGGTAGGAGAAATCAGAGATGAAGAAACAGCTAGATTAGCCACACAGGCGGCTCTAACAGGTCATTTGGTTTTATCTACAATTCATACAAATGGTGCTGCGGGATCCCTGCCAAGACTTCTTGATATGGGTATAGAACCATATTTAATTAGTTCGACAGTAAGAATTGCATTAAGCCAGAGACTGATTAGAAAAATTTGTCCAGATTGTATAGAAGATTATATACCTTCAAATGAAGTAATAATGAATATACAAAGAGTACTTTCAGATGTGAAGGAATTTGATTTAAACGCATTTATAACAAGATCAAAATCTGGAGATGGAAAGTTGCATTTATATAGAGGTAGAGGATGCGATAAATGTTCAGGAGCAGGTTATGTTTCAAGATTTGGAATTTTTGAAGTTATGCCAGTAAGCGATAGTATTGCGAAATTGATTATGCAGCATAGACCAGCCTCAGAGATTGAACAACAGGCAAAAGCCGAAGGCATGGTAACTATGATTCAAGATGGTTATTTAAAAGCTTTAGAAGGAATTACAACAATTGATGAAGTTATGAGGGTCATACTATAAATCTTGATTTATATAGCGTACTATGAAATATTAATATTATAAATATTCAAACGTGGCAACATCTGTAATAAATACACAATCAAAAACACTTCCAGCAGTAGATTTGTCAACTATAAAAAACCTGTTAAATCTTGTTGTCGAAAGAAATGCTTCAGATCTTCATATTGCGATAGGATATCCACCATTCATTAGAATAGACGGACAACTTTGTGCTGTTGGTTCGACTACTTTAACATCAGAACAAATATCATTTTTTATTAAAGAAACTCTTCAAGGAAAAAAAGCTGAACGTTTGGAACAAGATTTAGAAGTAGATTATGGTTTCAGCCTTGGCAATGTAGCAAGATTTAGAGTTAATGCCTTTTATGAAAGAGGAAGTTTGGCAGCTGCGTTTAGATTAATACCAACGAAAATTCTTTCACTTGAAGATCTTCATATGCCAAAGACGATGTATTATTTATCTGAACTTACACAGGGTTTCGTGTTGGTAACTGGTCCCACAGGTAGCGGTAAATCCACGACACTTGCTGGAATTATTGAAAGAATTAATCAATATCAGAACAGACATATTATCACCATAGAGGACCCAATAGAATATGTTTATTCACCAAAGAAATCATTTATTTCACAAAGAGAATTAGAACACGATACTTTAAACTGGCAAGTAGCATTGAAAAGCGCACTTAGACAAGATCCTGAAGTAGTTTTGATCGGAGAAATGAGAGATTATGAAACTATCGCAGCGGCTTTAACTATCGCCGAGACAGGACATTTAGTATTCGCAACGCTTCACACAAACAGTGCTGCACAAGCAATTGACCGTATAGTAGACGTTTTTCCACCTCACCAGCAGAATCAAATTAGAGTGCAAATGGCTAATGTTCTACAAGCAGTAGTTTCACAAAGATTAGTTGCTTTGCAAGGTGGCGGAAGACAGGCATCACTAGAAATTTTAATTGCTAATTCAGCAGTCAAAAATCTAATCCGCGAAGGGAAAAGTTTTCAAATAGATAATGTAATAGCCACAAGCTCAGAAATGGGGATGATTACAATGGAGCAGAGTTTAGTAAATCTCGTTAGGGAAGGAAAAATTACAGTAGAAGATGCTCAAAGTTATAGTTTACGACCTGACGAAATATTAAAATTACTTAGATTAAATAAAACATTTTAACAAATGTCACAATATTACTACAAAGCAACAAAAGACGGGAAAATATTAAAAGGAGAAATTGAAGCTAAAGATAAAAAAGAAGTTGCTTCAATTTTACAAAATCAAGAATATCGTGTTATTTCAATTAATCAAAAAACTTTTTTTAATTCAACAAATTTTCTACAAATAAATTTAGGTGGAATACCGTTAAGGGAAAAGACATTATTCCTAAGACAAATTGCCTATATGATCCAAGCTGGCTTGCCAATCAATCAAGCATTAGAAACAATGGCAGAACAGACTAAGAATATTCAGTTTAAAAAGGTTATTAAAAGGATCACAGTCGAAGTACAAGAAGGCGTTTCTTTATCTCAATCATTACAAAAACACAGTAATGTATTTGATAAAGTTATTATTAATTTAGTTAAAGCAGGTGAGGAGAGTGGTAAGCTAGATGAAATATTAGATAGATTGGCATTTGATTATGAAAAGAAGCAGGAGTTTCAAGGAAAGGTTAAAGGTGCAATGATTTATCCAGTGATAATACTCTTAGTTGTTGTATTAGTAGTTGTTTTGTTAATGATTTTTATGATTCCATCTATAAAAAATCTATATAAAGATTTTGGAGGAAAGAACAAGGAATTGCCTGCTATAACGAATTTCATGGTATCTGCAAGCGATTTTTTGATAGCATATTGGTGGGGGGTATCAATCGTTGCTGTTATTGCATTTATAGGTTTTAAGTACTATGCCAAAACACCAGGAGGTAGAATTGTATTAGATACATTGAAACTTAAAATCCCCGTCTTTGGTAAATTAATTATATTAAGTCAAATAGCTGATTTTTCAAGAGGATTGGCCATGCTTTTAAAAAGTGGAGTGCCAATAGTTAGATCTATGACTCTTGTATCAGAATCTATGAATAATCAGCTTTTTTCTGATGAAATAGCTGATGCGGCGAAAAGATTAGAAAAAGGTGTAGTTATGTCACAAGCAATTAGTAAAGAATCTCCATTCACACCAATGGTATTTCAAATGCTTTCTATTGGAGAACAGACTGGCAAGACAGATGTTACATTAGCTAAACTTGCAGATTATTATGAAAGAGAAGTAGATCAAATGACTAGTAATCTTACAAAAATATTAGAACCTATAATTTTAATTGTTATGGGTGGAATTGTTTTATTTATTGCTTTGGCTGTGTATCTACCAATTTACACGCTTCAAGCTTAATTTTTTCTCATTAATATTTAAGATAACAATATAATTTGGATATAAAATGCCTATTGACATATTGGTTAAAATTCATTACTTTGATACAAGTAATTTTTAATTTATTATCAATATTTATTATGAGAACAATAAAGAAACTAGATAAGGTTTTATCAAAGGCTGGATTTACATTGGTTGAATTACTAGTCGTTTTAGCTTTATTAGGTATTTTAATCGGAGTAGCAATTGCCGGTGTAGGTATTGCACAAAGAGGTACTAGAGATGACACAAGAATTAGAGACCTAACATCTCTAAAAGGTTTACTAGAAGACTATTACGGCTCAGTAAAAACATATCCTGCCGCAGTTCATGCAGGAACATGTAATGGTTCAACTGTGTTATTCGTATCCGCAGCAACAGTAGATTGTGCACAGACAGGTTCTTATATCAAAGTTCAACAACCTGGACTCGACACCACAATCAAATCTACAGCTAGTTGTGATACTTACTCATCAACAAATAACAGTTGGGTAATCAGTTATACTCAGAACTCAAGTGGAGCAAGTTACACATTATGTGCCAGATTAGAAAATGGAACATCTTACAACTTGAATAACTAATATTATTCAGTTCTAGGCACCGTAAAATATACGGTGCCTTTTTTTGTACTTGACCGCAAATAATTATTACTTTAATGTATTTTATGGTAATATATTAGCTTTAGGAAAAATCCTATTTGTATTATGTTTAAGAGGTTTTTTTACAAATTACACTTATCAGACAGGCTTCGAATAGCCCGTTCAGATTCATCACAGGAATTAATAAATATTTCATTACTTATTATCCTTGTCTTATTAGGCTCTTTATTCTTTGCGAGTAGGGGAATAGCTAGCGCCGAAAACAATCAGCCTATCTATAAATTAACCTCAGCATCAACATATTACGCAGAACCTTTAATTGCTCAAACGACATCTACAAATCAACAAACAAACGTAGGTACATCACAAGATCCAACAACCATTAATTCACAAGCCGCAGAAGAGGGAACCTTGAAAGTAAATGAAGTTATAAATAGCGATAGAATACTTAAATATTTGTATACTTATTACGATACTGTACAGCCAATTCCAATTGAAACAGAAAATTCAGGAGAACCAAATAGAGAATTATGCTATGTTCCTAGACAAAAAGGAGAATTTGTAGCTAGGGAATACTGGAATGCAACTGGCGGTTTTGTCAATTGTTATCGTGGAAAATTTACTGTTAAGACAACAATTGATAAATCACCAGATCAATTTGAAAAAATAATTGGTTTGCAAATAAAGCTCACAGTACCCACAGATTTCATAGTAACAACTATTAAACAACTACCAACTTCGGGCGACGGAGACAATGCAACATTCAAATTAGCAGACTTAAAAAAAGCACTACAAGTAAAATCAACGACATGTGCAGACTTTCAAAAATTTTCAGTAATAAAGGGGAATAGTAATGACAATAGCATACCTCAACAATTTAGCATTAATGCAATGCTCAATACAAAATCTCCTGTATCTTCAATTGATCCGTTAGCAAATTATTCTGGAGGATTATTCTCTTCTGGCGATATGAAATCACCTTGTTCTAATGTAACTTTTTCTACACCAGAAGAATTAAAAAAATACATGGATGCTTCAACTGTAATGGATGCTATATCCACACTTATTCAAGCACTCACAAATAATTCAAATAAGGTAAAAGCAACTGGTGATAAAGAAGCAATATTAACACTTCCTGATAGTGAAATTTTAGCTTATGATATTATAAAAGCCACAACTGACGGAGGCTGGGTTGTTATGAATAGTGGTCCAATAGTATTTAATGTGAAGAACGGTTTGAAAATACTTGCTACAGGTAATGAAGCCTTTCTAAGAAACACAGATGTACTTTCAACAACGAGTAAAGAAACATGCAGCAACCAAAATTTGCCATATTATAGCCAATCTTATCAATGTGTAGATGTATATGTTAATAAAGTAATCAACAATAGACCTGCATATGCTATCAATCCATATGTTATGGGTAAGAGAGACGGTGGTGATACATTCATGGTTTCGACTGGACCAAGGGCTTTTTCAAGTGAATCAATAGCCAGATATTGGATAAGTACAAATAATAGTTATGCAAATGTATTAATAAATAAACATTCAATTTCTAACTATCGAAAAGATGGTACCAGAAAAACGCAAGATGAACTTTATGGCGATTTAGCTGTAGAACTATCAAGAAACGCTAATAACGATCCTGGATTGATATATTTGAATACAGCATTTTATGAGACAAAAACATCTCCACCTTATTATGGAACAGGTAACGAGTGTTATGCTTATTATTTGGATAATGGAGAAGGACCAGATTGTGACAAGACATCTGCAGAAGATAAATTTACCCGTGGTAGTCAACAATATGATTTCAGCTTCGGCGGTGCATATGGTTATCCATCAGGAAATGCTAGTAAATGGTTAACAAGTCTTTATAAATTCAATACTTTTTCAAGTGAGTATAATTTGAATACCCTTTCATATAAAAATACATATCCAGGTGATTTCAAAGTTAAAATTGATATGGAATTGACAAAATGTGCATTAAAGGGGGGTTGTGCTGGAGGAGCTAAAAGTAACCTAACCGTATCTGATATTACTGGCAAATTCTATTGCATGGGTTGCGGTTTCATGAATAAAGATGAATCAAATGCAGCCGTTGTAAGTCAATTAGATACCACACCAGGAAGCAAGGCAAAAGTCGTTAAAGGTCTCTATACATATGCCACAAATTCAAGGACCGTATACGGTTATTCTTCAATAGGAACTGACAATCTATCTAGATTTTATAATGGATCAACCGGTATTGCTCATAATGTAAATTATTATAATGTTAGTAACATAGTTAATATTGCATTTGACGGAAGAGAACTACCATTAAATTCTTCATTAGATTATTCACTCAACGAAGAATTACTAAAAGTAACCCCAAATACAGAGATTGGTAAAAAAAGTATCATCTACAATCCTATTGCACAAACCTCAGGTGGTGTAAATGCAAGTCAGTTGAATTCAGACGAATTCTACGGAATGACACAAATAGGTGACGAAATAGTAGCTTATAGAGCCAAAGGAGTTGATGATATATCAAATTTTCAAACCGCGGCATTTAATTTATCAAAGTTTAGCAATAATCCAAATCTTTCAAAAAACTTTGGCGGTCCTAAATGGCCTGTTCCAATATCTGCGAGAGCTAGACCTGCAACAGCAACTTCTGTAGTATTACAAAAGAATTGTCAAACTACATCAAATGAAACTAAATCGTTAGGTGAAATTCTTCATGTAACATTTCATCTGTATACTGAAGATCCAATAGCTTTAAAAAGTTCAGATCCAGATGCAGATGCGAAATCTCAAATTTTTTATATGAGATCCAAGCTTCCACAGGTCGAATTCTGTAATCAATATATTGATACATTCACTAGCATAAAAAGTGCAAATAACTGGACTGAACCAATAATAATTTCTCCTAATTCGGTTTTTGTAACGCAACCGTATAATTCAAATTATAGTATGAATGGTGAAACTCAAATGATGGTATTGAATTACGCCAGAGATAATAGTGATAGTCCATGGCAAGTAGAAATGAGGTATGCAACTGTAGATTCAGAAGCAACACATTGGTATTCAACTGATGGTAGTGAAGTAACACCTGTTAATTTTAATTACGACCTAACCAAGGCATCTAATCTTTCATATAAATTTGATACTAGAGATATTCCAGGCGGAGCACCATCATTTGCAGGTGCAATAGGAGCAAACGGAACGAAATATTTATTAATGGCAGGCGCAAACAATTCTGATAAAGTTGTATTATATACATGGGATACACCATTTCCAGTTAATCCGAAAAAAATTATTTATAATTTAAGTTCATATTCAACATTTGGTTTAAAACAACCGAAGTCATTAAATGTAGCATCTATCGATGTAAATCCTGTTGATGGCAGAATTGCATTCGGAATTAATATGAATTATGTTGATGCAGTAGTAAAAAATAGAGATTTCTCTACCAATACAACATCGGATAAATTAATAAATTATACAATTCCTGTAATTATGGAACAGGATATTCGTACAAAAAATAAAGATTTCGTCGTCTATATTATGGACCAAAACATGCTTCAAGAAGTGTATGAAGATACAACAGCATGGTTATTAAATCCAGATTCAAAGGATGCAACTGTAAATCCAGAAATTAAACAAGTTAAATTTTTGAATAATGGTCAACTCAACGGATATATGAGTATGATGAAACCATATTTTTCCAAGGTCGTTAATATAAAAAGAGATTCATCAACGGAGAAGGTCTACCCATGTGTTACAGGAGAATTTAATGGAAGTTATACTAGATTTTTCAATTCAGGATTAATAGATCCGAGTAAGGCAGGTCAACCAGTATGCGATGGTTTCAACAGTTCTTCTATACCAGTTGTGACTAAAAGTCCTGTATTTGGAGATATTTTATCTATTAATGATGACGATTATTACGATAAATATATAGGTAAATTAGCTGCTGACAAATTAAATGATTTTAGTATGCCACCATCATCTGAAACTGCCAAAGCACCTATAATAAAAAATCCATTATCATACAAACCATTGGCACCATCTGATAAATCGTCCAATGGATCAACGGAACTATTCGAAAGATATTTCGGAGTCAAAGCATCAACTCTCGGGAAAGATCCAGCAAATTATTCAAGCCCATCTTATCAAAAATTAATTGACGATTATAAAAACAATAAAAATAATACCAAAGATTGGTTTAATATTTTGTGGCCAAAGGCAGTAGAAATATCACAATCAGAAGAATTCAAAGGTAAAATTGATCCAGAAGTAGTAATGGTATGGCTATATGGAGAAACGACATTAAATCCTTTTGCAGAAAATTGCAAAGATTCTCTAGATTATAATACACATTTTAATGTTAATAGAATAAAATACCCATGTGATTTGAAGGGGGGAGGGATTTGGCAAAATGCAGGTTACCAAATGACAGATCATGGAGAGAGTGAATATAAAAAAGCATTTGAAACATATCATAAAAACGAAAACTTATTTGATGTTGCAAATACAGTAATAGATTATTCAATTAAATATACTCCAACCGATATAAGCAAATACCAAAATATTTCAGAAGATGCACTACCTGGAGGGAAATTTCCTGCAAAATATAAGACCATAAACGACTTATTTGCTGATTGTCCATTAGGCGATGGCTCTGGTATAAGAACAATGTCTGATAAATGCAGACTATATATAGCGTTAATAGGCAAAGATCCATATACAGCACTATACTTAAATACAATGACCATATCTAATAAAAACAATCTTCACTACGACGATAATTATTATGCGCCGAAAAACTGGATAAACTATTTCTATGCTACATATCAAATTGCTATGGATAATTATTATCAAAACGATTATTCCAATCAACCATCAGCAACAGGAGTTATTAATCCTACCAATTTGGGATTATGCGGTGATAAGAAAGGATTAACCTGCTTGAATGCATTAGGTATTTATAGAGACTTAGGCAGTATAACTTCCCAAAGTTATGACGAAGCAATTACATATATGAGTAAAAAATATGATATTCCAAAAGAATTATTTATTGCTATCAAAGTTTTGGAAAGCGGAAGCCGAGATGTATGGATGACTGATACTAAATATGTTCAAGCCTCATTAGAAACTCAAATTGGATCATTACAAAGTTTAATTGACAAAGGCTTGCTTAACAATACAGGTTCTAGTATGGATTTAAGTTCAATTATGATGGGAAAAAATAACAATGTAACATCTCCTGCCTGTCCAAGAAATTTCAATAACAATAGTAGTATCGACCTTGGTCCATTACAAATAAATTATCCAAATACTTATAACGGAGTTAACAATATACGATCTAAAATTTCAGATTTATTTAATGGTAGTCGTACTTATGCAGGCACAAATAATAAAGTTTCGTCATCAGAACTTGGCAACCCATGTGATTTTTATGATAATTTAGCTATGTCAGCCGAAGTAATATTAAGTAAAAAAGCAACTTGCGATCAAAATTTACCAAGTAAGGCATGGAATTACGATATGGTTTACTGTGTAATGGCAGCTTATAATGGAGCACAAATTTTGAATACCGCAAAGACAGAAACAATAGAGGTTAATGGAAGAATGACACAAGTTAATATAAAGGTTGAAGGATTGTATAAATACTATCCTGTGCTAGGATTGAAGATATATGGCGCATATGGCGGGAAATAATAATTAAGAAAAAGATATGAAAAGAACTTCAAACAACAAAAAAAAGGCAATCATATTCTTACTAAGTATTATTATTATTGTAATTTCACTGCTAAGTGTATCCATATTATTCTCACTTCTTATAAAACCATCAGAAACAGCTGTTAACTCAAATATTACGCCAGTAACATACACAAATGCTGTATCATCAATATCTAATGATGAACAAAAACTTAATAATATTAAGCAAATAAAAACCATATCAGGCAAGGAATTAGGTTCACAAAACATACCTTTCAAATATAAAGATAGCGTTGTTATTGATGTATCGAGCCAATCACCAACAGTATTAGTTAAACCTTGTACATCCAAAGCTTATAATTTCGCGCCTAGACAAGTAATTACTGAAGATGAGATGAAGGCAAAATTAAAAGAATATTTGAAAGATGACATAACTAATGCTTTGAAAGAAGGGGATATAAAGACAGAAAATAATATTGAATACAGTTTTGATTCTTCATGTTGATAGCACCTCCGTCCCACAACTACCTTTCAGTGTCTGATTATAATACTTTGATACACAAAACGTTATCTGTTTTGGAAATATCACTTATTGGAGAAATCACAGAGCTCAACATCTGGCAAAACAAGTACTCATACGTCACACTCAAGGATATTAATGTTCAAGATGTGACTACAACTGCCTTCGGTATATGCACAAATTTACAACCAAACCTTAGCACAATAAAAATTGGAGATATTGTATGTATAGAAGGTTACCCCGGAATTCATCTAAAAACAGGAAGGCATAGTTTAAATATATCGTATATAAAGAAAGTAGAAGAGGGGACTTACGAGAAAAAAAGAAATGACTTGATCGAAAAATTGACTAGCGAAGGAATAGTATCACCTTCACGTAAGAGATCTATTAAGCGTATAGCGAACAGATTGGCGCTAATAACAGCAGTACCATCACAAGCGTACAATGATTTCATAAAAATATATAATAGTAGGTGGGGGCAGGGGACGATTGATGTTTATAAGGCTAAGATGCAAGGAGTAGATACTGACAAATTAGTCGCGCTGGCAATAGATGAGATATATCGCTCGAACATAAAATATGACTGCATTGTGATGACAAGAGGCGGAGGTTCGAAAGAAGATTTAATTTCTTTCGATTCAGAAATTTTAGCTTATAAAATTTTCGGTTCAAAGTTTCCAGTAATATCAGCCATAGGACACGAAGGTGATATTTCAATCGCCGATATGGTATCAGACGTTAGAGCTTCGACACCAAGTAATGCAGCAGAAATAGTAACTACACCTGATAAAAATTACATATTAAAAAATTCTGATCATATATTCATGGAAATATATGAAAAAGTCAATAGCTCTTTAGATAAATTAAGTGATATTAATTTGCAAATATTTGGTGATATCTCAGATACAATTAATAATAATATGAATAAAATTGAAGAATACCTAGACTACAAGAATAAAATTCTAGAAGCATATGATCTGCAAAAAACTCTAGAAAGAGGTTTTAGTATTATTTCTGGTAGCGATGATATACCGATTAATGCACATGACAAGCTCATTTCGGGAGATTTATTTAATATTTACTTAAAAGATGGAAAAGAAAAATACAAAGTCAAAAAAGAAAATTAATACTTCAGATACCGAAGAATCAATAGAATTATTAATGGAAAAGTTAGAAAACATTTCATTAAAGCTATCAAGTGGGAATTTAACGGTTTCAGAACAGGTTAATTTATTAAATGATGCTAAAAATATTCACCAAACAATAAAATCAAAACTATCTGAAATAAGAACAGAGATTAATAATATAAATACCCCCATGGGTATATGATTTTTTTCCTATCTCGTTTTTTTATTCTTGGTATAAAACCTATCTTTTGTTGTTTTGAGGACCAGTATAATCAATTTCAGAAAATTCTTCATGAATCAAGCCATCCTCTGATTTTTTTTCATTATTTTTGTTATCCATATCATACAACGGATGATATTCTCGATGCGTTCTTTGAGCAAATTTGTCTGAAGGATGAACATATCTAGAAGTGGTATGTAGAGATTCATGGCCGAGTAGTATCTGAATTGCAGCTGCATTTGCTCCTTGTTCTGCTAAATATGTAGCAAATCCATGCCTCAGACTATGTGCGCTTGTAGGAACAACAATTCCAAGTATTCTTCTATATTCAGCTATTTTTTCCTGTAGGTAATTGGCAGAAAGTCGTTGCCCATGCTGACCATTGCGACCGCCGCGATACGGAACGAATAGAGCCTGCTGGGAGTCGCTCCTACTACTAATATACTCATTTACATAATAAACGGCCCTCTCGGTCAAATAAACGAATCTTTGTTTTTTTCCTTTTCCCATAACGTATATTTTACCATCTTGATTTAGATCTTGACGGTTTAGTCTTAAAAGTTCGGAAATACGCATACCAGTGGAAAACAATAATTCAAGCATTGCTCGGTTTCGTTGCGCCACACGCTGATCTTTTTCTAATGTTGTCGGACATTCAATGAGCCTGATTAAATCTCCAAATTCAGCAACCTGGCTATCCTTTCTTTCTATTTTTATTAATTTGATTGCTTCAGGAGGTATTGGAACCGGTTTTAAATCAAAGTCTATTAAATACCTTAGATATGACCTAAGTGCTGATAACATACGGTTTATGCTTCTAGCTCCAATTTTTTCGCCATGATATGTTTTTATCTTTGTTTTATCGAGATCATTATTAATATTTTTTTTGATTGAATAAGCATTAATAAAATTAAACGCATCAGCGTTAATATCCCAATTTATCGAATGTAATTGATCTAAATAATGAATCGGACTTCTTAAAAAACCCTTGTAGTGAGTAATCAATCTCTTATCTACGTCATCAAAGGCCAGGTGATTTAGCTCTAGAAAGCCTTCAAATACAGACAAATCGCGACTATAATTATAAACGGTTTCAAGGCTATAGTTATTATTAGCGAGCTCGAGAAGAAAATCATGTTTATACTGTAAAACGATATTTTGATTCATAATTTTAAAATATGTATAATTATTTATAACCGGAATTACTCAATATACCAAACTTAGTTTTTATAGCTCCCCTACGATTCTTTTCTATATTACCGAGTATAAGGGTGATTATACTCGGTATGCATTATGTCCATTTTACCCCAAAAAGCAGAGGTTTGTCCATCCCCCACAAAACTCCTGTACAATAGATCCGAATAACATTTTATTTGAGTTTTAAACTTTCTTGTTATCATTTTATCCACAAATATAATCTACAGTTACGCAATTGATATCCTATATTGTTTTTATCAATGAGTGATTACTACTTCCCCTCCCCTTTTATAACTAAAATCAAATTTCAGGGTTCAGTATAATAATACCGACCATAATCACAAATATAAATATCAATTGAAGATAGTTTATAACATCACTTTTATTTTTCTTAACAAGATTATAGTATTGCCCTAGTACGGTAAAAACGACTAACGATATTATTCCAGCACGTATAATTAGATTAATATTAATAAATACAAGCAGACAGATAAATGCAGTTGTAATTAAGAATGAAATTAACGAATAAATAAATTTCAATCTGTTATCTTTATTTTCTAATAAATATATATTAGAAAATAATACAACAGCAACAATTAGCATTGTATAAAATATAAAAAACGTAGGTTGTATTTTTTGTATTTGTAAAGAAAGTATAGATAAAAAGACACAGACTATGGCAAGAATGTAATTAGCACTTTGAGAAACTTGAAATAAAGGTATCTTTTTTATTGTCGAAACATTCGTAATATTAGCAATCCTATTTACTATTTGAGAAAGAAGAAAGACTACAAAAACAGAAAAAATATTAAATAATAGGCTTCCATTCATCATCTTACTGATTGTTAAAATAAACATTGTTATTGAGTGAATGTAATAACCAGACAATAAAAGTACGGTGAAAAAACCTACAGGTTGAATATCAAAGTCTAATAACCAATAGAGTAAAAAAAAGTACACAAATAAAATTATAAAGGAAGCAAATATCGGATTAATTATGGGTGTAGATAGCAAAAATAAGAACAGTAATACTACAGTAATAAACGAAACTGTAAATGATTTTTTATTAAAATTCATATTTTATTATTTTAAATGCTTTTTAATATGCTTTATTCCAAGATCTGTAATTATTCTACCTTTAGATGTCTTTTGAATAAAGCCTTTCTTTATCAAATGAGGTTCATAATATTCTTCTACTGTCCTTTTATCTTCCGAAATAGCAGCTACCAGTGTGGATAAACTAACTGGCTTAGAATCAAATTTGACGTAAATCGTTTCGAGTATTTTACGATCCATACTTTCCAAACCTTCGTCATCAATACCAATCTCATCAAAAATTCCATCCAATTCACTAATAATAAGTTTTTCAATTGTATGAACGGTAATATAGTCTCTTATTATTTTAAGTATCTTATTTGCTATTCTAGCAGTCCCCCTACTCCTTTGTGCTATAGATTGTATTATTGCATTATCGATTGTTAAATTTAATATTTGTGCTGATCTAGAAATAATTTGTTCTATTTCATCGTCAGTATAATAATCAAGATGTATTAAACCGCCAAACCTATCTCTCAGTGGGGCTGAGATATTGCTTATTTTTGTAGTAGCACCAATTAGTGTAAATTTCTTTAAAGGTACCCTAACGACACTTGCAGTTAGGCCCTTGCCCATTGTTATATCCATCATGAAATCTTCCATAACTGGGTATAAAAATTCTTCTATTGTAGTATTCAATCTATGGATCTCGTCAATAAATAAAATGTCTCCCTGAGAGAGATTCATAAGAATTGACGCTAAATCTGACTTTGAATTAATAGATGGAGCCGCTGTAATACAGAGATTGGTTCCCATTTCATTAGCAACTATCATA
The DNA here is from genome assembly GCA_037139335.1 of bacterium. Lineage (GTDB taxonomy): Bacteria > Patescibacteriota > Dojkabacteria > JAOAGR01 > JBAXGO01 > JBAXGO01. The sequence continues at coordinate 4,396 of JBAXGO010000006.1, read as the reverse complement.
GCCAAAGTTGTTTTACCCAGTCCGGGAGGGCCATAAAGCAATAAATGTTCTAAATTATCATCACGGACCTTAGCTGAATCTATCATCATTTTCAACAATTTTTTTTCAGGAACTCTTCCAATAAAATCATCAAATGACGTAGGGCGCAAAACATTTAATTGTTGATTATCGTTATTTAACATTTGTAGTAATCATAGTTAACACTTCTCGTAATATATCTTTTTTTGATAAATTCGGATCTATATTTTTCATACATTTCAAAATAACAACTTTATCGAATCCCATTTGCACCAAAGTTGTTACAACTTCGTTTTGACTATCGCTGAGTGCATTATCTTGCATTTTTTGCAGTATGTCGTCATTCTTACTATAAAGTCTAGAAAGCTCTAGAACGATTCTTTTTGCTAATTTATCTCCAATACCAGGCAACTTTTTTAGAGTTTCATATTCACCTTTAATTATTGATTCTATTAATTTATTTTTATCAATATTTTTCAATATTGAAAAAGCCATCTTTGGCCCTACACCCGAAATTGACATCAATCGTTCAAAATCATCTATAAGAAACCTTTCAGGAAAGCCATAAAATTTGAGATCCATTTTACCTTCAGATTCTTTTAAAACCATATACAACCATAATTCAATTTGCTCACCAATCGTTTTTGTTAATAAAGAATCAACTTGAAACGAAAGACCGTTTGCTAATGATATGAATAACATTCCATCAGTATCAATGTAATCAATATTTCCCTTGATATGTAGAATCATATCTTTTTATAATTAGATAAATAAGAGGAACAAATCGCAATTGCCAAAGCATCCGCAGCATCATCTGGTTTTGGAATAAAATCAAGTGACAAAAGTTTTTTTACCATTTCTTGAACATCTTTTTTATTAGCTCTACCATAAGACGATATAAACTGTTTAACTTGCAAAGGCGTTATTTCAACAGGCACAATATTTACTTCCTCCAATGCCAACAGTATAACACCACGAGCCTCTCCAACAGTAATAATCGTAGTTGTATTTCGGAAAAAAAATAATTGTTCCACACCAACTACATCAGGTTTTTCTAGCTCAAGAAGTGCTTTTAGCTCCTTGTGCAGTGTATTTAATCTCTGAGATGTAGTATCGAATTTTGATGTTGAAATAACACCATGAGAAATATATTTAACTACATTTGCATTTTTCTCAATTAGACCATAGCCAGTTATCGCAATTCCAACATCTATCCCCAAAATTTTCATGATATCGCAGTCCAAACTTTTTCAACATCATCATTATCTTCTAATTTTTCAATAAGTTGTTGCATTTTTTCTAATACAACATCATCGTCAACATTTACTTCATTTTTTGATTTTTTTATTACTTCTGAATCATCAACATATATTTTATTTTCTTCAACAAATTTCCTTATTTTTCCTACACTTTCTGGAGAAGTATATACTGTAATTCCAAGATCATCTGGTTGAATATCAAAAACACCATCCTGATCCATTAATTCTAATTCAAATTCCTCCCATTTAGTTTTTGATAATTTTATTGCATCATCTTTTGCCCCCCATTTTTGATTTTCTCTCTTCTTTTTTTCTTCTTCGTTTTCGAAAGGAATATATAACCAACCTTTGGATTCAAAAAACCAAGAAACGGCACCACCTTCTACAATTCTTCCTCCTGCTTTTTCAACTATTGATTTAACTTCAGAAAAAGTTCTGTTGTTATTTTCGGTGGCAGCATCAATAATCATTCCTACTTCACCTGGACCATACGCTTCATATGAGACTTGATTCATTGCAATACCAGATCTTGTAACTCCAGTTCCTTTATCAATAGCTCTTTGAATTTTGTCATTAGACATATTTAGAGCTTTTGCTTTCGTAACTGCAGTATATAAAGTAGCATTTGCTGCTGTATCTCCACCTCCAACTTTAGCCGCAATAGTAATCTCTTTGGATAATTTGGTAAATGCGGCTCCTTTTTTGGAGTCGTTTATGGCCTTATCCCTGTGGATAGTATCCCATTTTGAATGTCCTGACATAATAATTTTTCTTAAGCTTCGTATTTTAATGTATAAGGATATGATTACGCAACTTATTATCGTTTTATAAATTATCTTTTTTCGGTGCTACTTTTTCAGTTATTTTATATTGCAAGTATTTTCCGAACATTAGTCTAGTATGCGCATCCAATGCTGGAACAGCAGAATACATAAATGAAACTAGAGGGAATGAGATCCATTGAATTAAGCTTATTATTCTAATGTATGGATTATCCATTTTTCCCACCTTCTTGGGCTTTACAAACACATCTACAATCAATATAACGAGAAGAAAAAATATAAATGCTAATACAGTATAAGAAATAATATCTGGAATTATTGCACCAGTCAGAGTGCGCCTAAAATCAGGATTTAACATAAATGGTAGATTAGTGCCAAGAATTGTTAAAAACCAACTTGTCGGCCACAAAAAGTGTATTTTCAAGAATTCCTTCATTCTTCTAAGTCTAGAAAATAACGGAACATTTTTGGCATGAAGTGTATTATCTATAACAAAGCCAATATCAGAAATTCCCCATGCCCATCTTTGAAATTGATTATATTGATTTTTATATGTTCTAAAATATGTTTTTGCTTGAGCAGCGTCCTTACCTGTAAATAGAAATATAGGAACGGACATTACTTTATCACCAAAATGATAAAAACTATTGTAGAAATAGTGATGATCTTCTGGAATAACAGTTTTAGCCCAATAATCTACATTCTCAGCAAGCCAAATAGTTGTAGTATACGAAGAGATTGGGACAAATTGATAACCTTTAGAAAGAGTATTTATATTCCACAATGAAGATAATGTATTTGATAATCTATTTGGTAAAGGAATATCCCAGATATTATTATAAAATAATATGCATGAAGAATAAATTTTATATTCCCTATCTTCTGGCTGAGTAGCAAATTCATAAGCCATATAAGCGGCATAATTGGGATCTAATACTATTGGAGTATCTACTATATGAACCATAGTTAACTTCGGATCCCATCCTAAGTCATTAACAATTTTTGGAAAAAAATTTCTAGCTATACTATTAACATTTGAATGCTTACCTTTAGTTTCTGTTTCAGGATCCAAATCGTGCATATTGAACCATATATCTCGAATTTTACTAGTATCAACTTGTTTTAATAATTCTTCACGTACCAATAAATAGTCCTTATTTGCTGATTCCTGACCAACAAGAACCAACATATTATCTTTATAATTCTTACAAGCGCTTTGATTGGTTATACTGTTTACTAAACGTGCTATTAATTGGGGTGGTTCAAAAGCTGTTGCTATAATAAAGACGTGTTTAATGTCATTGCTTTTAGGAACAATAACATTAGTCTTTTTTAATTCCTGAAGCTTATTTAACTTTGCCTTTAGTTGCCTAGTAATATAAATTTTTCGAAAAAATGCTCCAACCTTTTTTGATACAAAATTTTTATCTTTTGCGTATAAGAAGATATCTAATTTCCCAGACTTTAATTCAACAATATCATCTTTTAAATCATTTATGGCTGTGTCTAAATCATCTACCTGAGATAGCAATCCTACCCAATTAATGTTGCTAGCTATTTTAATCCTTATCGTATTTAATATGACTCCAGATGTGACTTTAATTGTCGTATAAAGGAAATATACATTAAAGATTAAGACAAAGACAGCAACAGGATAAGGAAAGAAATATGAGCCAATTATTATAAATAAAACTATTGCCCAAACGGATATTGGTTCAAGTATCTCAAACAATCTATACCAGCCTTTCGGCATCTGACGGTCATTCTGTTTCATAAAGAGAATAAAATTTGATATAATCATACCATAAAACCGAAGTGGTTTTTATATGGGGGTGTCACTTGGATTTGACATTCTTGATCATTCAAAACTGCAAGCCGGTCTGCTAATCGACCGTATCGAGTAGCAAACAAACAAAAATGACAACAAACAGTCAGTATTTGCTAATGCAGCAGCTTACGTAAGAAACTTCTTTAACAGAGGTTCTTACGCTTTCGCAGCCTAAGTTATCAAGTATAAGCATTTTCAGCAGTTAAATCTGATCTGAGATGCAGTCCGTTATTTTCTCGTCCAGGACTGAATAACGGGCTTAATCGATCTGGAATAAGGTTAGCTAGGTAAGGTAAACAGTATAATAACTCGAAAACCACCGGTTTCCCATAGACTTTTTTGTAGTGTCTAGAGGTCTATGTATAAATAGACACTAATAAGCTTGTAGACGTTTTGGAAGAACACTTATGGACGCGGGTTCGACTCCCGCCACCTCCACCAGAGATAAGTTTTGTAAGTTTTGTAAGTTTTGTAAGTTTTGTAAGTTTTGTAAGTTTTGTAAGTTTTGT
>JBAXGO010000005.1:0-38245 GCA_037139335.1 bacterium | reverse complement strand
GAAGTTTTTAACGAATTTTTATTTAACTGTTCGGTTTAGGAGTAGAATTCACCAATTATTAAAATCTAATTATGTAATATTACTTTGTTGTATAGGTATTCTTTGTGAAGTTGTGGGTAAGGTGTAGTTTATAAAAGGGGAGATGTCACGCTCAGGGACAGAGGGGTTAGACTATCTCATCATCACAACAAAAGTAACTCCTCCTGCCTCCTCTTTCACAAAGAGGAAGTGGAAAATGAACTCATACCTAACATCTCTTAATAAAGGAAAATTATTTATAATTCCATCGAGATCCTTCGACTAGCTCAGGATGACAACTAAAAAAGCCCAAACAGAAGTGTTAATAACGAGAGATAACAAATAGAACATGGATTACTGATCAAGTCAGGAAGACAACCGAGGAACACACCCCTAACCTATATTTAATAATTCCAACGAGATACCGCTTAGCGGCATGACATACTTATTCCTAACTTTTAACTCATAATTAACTCTCCCCTAGCTTGCCAGCGATAAACCCACTAGCCCAACCCCAAGAAAGATTGAAACCTCCGACATCTCCATCAACATCAATTATTTCACCACATAGGAAAAAATTTTCACATTTTTTCGACATTAAGGTGCCTTTTTCTATTTCCTGACTGTTAATACCACCTGCTGTAAATTCAGCCTCATTCCAGCTCAAAGTGTTGGTAATTTTTACTCGATAATTATTTAATAGTTCACATATTTTGTTCTTTTCGATTTTACTCAGATCTGAATTTTTCTTGTCCTTATCAATATTTGCGACTTTAAGAATCGCTACAGCAACTTTATTGGGAAGCAAGCCATAAAGGCTTTTTTCGATTGTTCTTTGTGGCCTCTTCGTCCATCTATCATTCATTATCGAATATATTTCATCATATCTTTTGCCAGGAATAAAATTTAATCTAACAAAGACATCATCTTTCTTATCTCTATTAAACCTAATAGAGATTTCACGGCTAATATTTAATATTGCTGGACCGGACAAACCGTATTGAGTAAACATAACATCATCAGTCCGACTTTTAATTTCTTTACCATCTATAATTGAAGTTGCCTCAATATCCATCTTTAACCCCTGTAATTCGTGAGATAATGGATTCTTACCTTCTACTGGCAAAGCCGAAGGTACAGGTTCCACAATACTATGCCCTAGCCTTTTAGCAATTTCATAACCAATACCACTAGACCCAAGAGCAGGATAGGTTTTACCTCCAGCAGATAAAATCAAATATTTAGATTTGAAGGCAAAATTCCGAACTTGTCCCTCCTTTGGATTTCCTTGCTTCGCACCAACGGAGAAAGTATCCACATTCTTATCCACATTCAAACACTCTGTATTCAAATGAACATCAATCTTATATCTTTCTAATTCATCTTGTAATAAAGCCGTCACGGTTTGAGCTTGGTTAGTAACAGGAAAGACCTTACCTATGTCATTTTTCTTTTCGAGATATAATTCTGCACCTAAGTCATTAAAGAAAGATACTATTTCATCATACCCAAATTGAGAAAAGATAGAATTTACAAATTCATAATCAGCACCATAGTAACTAGTTTTTACTTTATCACTTAAATTAGCATTGGTGATATTACATCGACCAGCGCCACAAACTAGAATTTTTCGACCCAAGGCAAAAGTCCGGTCTAGAATAGCAATAGAGAGCTCAGGATGATGACGTTTGCACGAAATCGCCGCCATCATACCTGAGGCACCGCCACCAATAATTATAACGTCGTAATTAGTTTTTACAGGAGTCATAAAGGAAAAGAATACTTTGTATTATACGATATAAAGAAAAAAAGGACAGGTCAATTAAACCTGCCCTTAAAATAAATTTACTAAATTAGATCAGCTAACATAAGGATTAAAATTTGCAGGTCTTTTATTAGTAACTTGAAGCTTATAACTATCAACTGAAGGCAACCATCTGCCTTTATGAGTGTATATACAATCAGGAGTTTCAGAAGGAACCATATTCAATCCTATTGTCTGTCCCGATGCCTGGTTAGTAAAAAGAATAGTATCACCTACTTCAACTAGTACATTTCCATCATTAAAGGTTAATACTCGAGGTCTATCAGATGCTTTTCTATCTTGGCCAATTTGACCGCGTTTAACTTTTCCTGATTTAATTATTGTTATATTACTTACACTCATCTGAAAACAGCTAATTTCAAGACCTTTATTAGAAACTGTAAATTTAGCTATTTGAGGCATTTGTTCATAATGGCCTGGGTTCAAAGTAAGAATAGGATTTAGTTTACCTGTCTGTTGACTTAATTTATCTGAACGAAGAGCATTTGTAAAACCAACAGGTATAATGACTTCAGGCAATGTTATTGGTTTTTTACCTAACTTATCACCAACAAAAGATAACAAGCTATTTGCAACACCTTTTAGCCCCCTTACAGCATTTTTCTGATATTCATGAAGTTCTAAAGGTTTTCGTGCTCGTTTAGGAATATATAACGCATCAACTGAGTTTTCCAATCCATTCACAACCTCTTGTTCATATACAGGGCTACCATAATACAAATACTCTCTTGTTTCAATAGTTTGCTGCTTTTTCGTAGCTTTTACTATTTTAGGATCATAATATGATTCACCAAATGTGACATTGTCATCATGATGAGGTCCCCCACCAGAATAGACTGCATTGCTTAACATTTTTGCCTTAGGATCTCTAACTTCATAATGTCTAGAACCTTGCTCGCCTAAAAGTCTAGGTTTAATTCAAGCTTCAAAGAAGTCACTCATTATTATTTTATAATAAATATTATCCTATATTATAGTATAATGAGGATGTCATATCAATATTTACAACGTTATTTCACAGGAACCAATGTGTAGCTTTCAACGGGAGGAAGATAACGCCCAACAAAACGACTCCATATATTTCGGGGTACAGAAGGAAGTCCAACATGCAGAGAGATTGAATTATATCTGACCTTATCCACTGTACTAATCGTAATTCCATAGCCTACTTTTAAAGCAATAGGTTCATCATTAAAGCTTAATTATTTTATTTCCTCATAACCTTCTTTATTAACTTGACTAATGAATAATTCAAAATCGCAATTATTGACACCATGTATCATAAATCCGTCTTTAGAAATAGACAATAATACTGCCATATGATGGTCTTCACGAGAATCAAGTACAACCGAAGGAAATAGTCTTCTATCTGCGGGAAGAGAACTTTGATCGCGTCTGAAACCTAATGGAATAAGGACTTGTTTATCATACTTTTGAAAAGACAGAGCGTCTTTTTTATGTTGAACGAAGTTAAAAATAGACATAAGCGCTGAAGTCACACGGTTTTGACCTTTTAATGTTCTAGATTCATTTTTATTCAGCTCAATATTTTGCCTAGCCTTCATAGGAATAAATAAAGGAGTCATTGGATAACCTGAATTAAAGCGGATTTCTTACGGTAATACAGGACTACAAAAAAGTGCATTTTCATAATCTTGCTGAATTGTAGATATCTGTTAGTAAGATCTATTTTTGGGTCTAATCTTTTAAGTTTGTAAAGAAGAAAAAACAGAAGCCGTAACGCTACTAACGCTCGAAAGGTTATCTATATGCTATATATAACGATCATAAGAAATTATTATTACACTTTTTTAACCAACAATTCTGAAATACTGCCTTCTCATCTTACTAACTTTGTTTAATAAATCATATGAATCAGGATTAAGAGATATAACATTACCTATAAAACATTTCTTTCATACTAATAAGAAAAGTTAGAGTTCAATACCACTATTATAAAACCTAAGTCCAACCCAACTATGTAATTTTAAAATCATTTTGTACAATGCGGCTCGTGCATAAAGACCGTTTTCCATCTGCTCAAAATAGACTAGACCGAATTCTTATGAGTATCAAGATCAGTGCTCAACTCGCTATTTCGAGGAAGAGCATTTGCTATTAAAGTATGAGACTGCAATTTTTGAAGAGTAGATAAATCAACATTATATGGTTGCATCATTTTCTGTTGTCCTTCTTTCTCGTTTAAATCTTTAGACCATTCCAGCTGAGGGCGAATAACATACAAGATATCTGTTTTACTATACACTTCATCTGTTTCTGTGGTTTCATAAATGTTTTTATGATAATTTTTCAGATCATTTATTCTATCTTCGCTTGATTTCATCCCTTCAGGAGCAACAATATTTATCCGAGTATTTTTTGTTGTTAACCCAACTAATCGAATAAAAGACGCCATTGTTCTACTATTTTTAGAATCACCAACAAATGTAATAACCTTACCATCTAACGATCCACCAAATCTTTCTGCAAAAGTAAACACATCAAGAAGAGCCTGAGTAGGATGCGAATCGACACCAGCCCCAGCATTCACTATAGGAACAGACAAAACTTTCTTTAATCGCTCAGGAGCATCATTATCTGGATGACGAATAACTAGCAAATCGGCGACAGTACATTTTTGTGTAGCAATCATCGTATACTCCAAAGATTCTCCTTTCACAATGGACATATTTTGTATTTCAGAACGAAACATTGTCGATGCCCCTTGTATCGCCGCAGCACTCATTGAAGATTCATAAGTTCTTGTACTAGGCTAAAAAAAAATTCCTGCTACAAAATAACCTTTGAGATTTTCACCAGCGATTCGATTCTTTATTTCAGACCTAACTTTTCTGATCTCTTCAAAGACACTTTGCAATTTTGCATCATCAGATATTACAGTCTCAGTATCATAGCTTTTACCTGCAAGAAAATTTTTTATAATAGGCGTATTCGACATAAGAAATATAGTAATAAATAATTAGAAAACTATGCGATAGACAACCATAAACTTAATATGCATTTTTAGATAAAGTTTTTTTTTCATTCGATAAATACCTCTCATATTCCGTCCATTTACCGCCAAACATATCTGCAATAATTTCAACGGATAAATCCAATGTTTTAGATTGTTTATCACAATCTGGATTTATTTCTGCAATATCAATTCCAACTACATTTTGCTTAGAAATTTTCCTAGCCAAAAAACTAATCTCACGATAATTCATTCCTCCATTATTAATAATTCCAGTCCCCGGCGCGATTTCCCAATCCAAGCAATCAATGTCTAAACTAACATGCAATGGTTTATTATTTATCTTATCGTTAATTTCAGTCCAGATATCACCAATCCCCCTCTCTACAATATCGTCGATCGTATAAATGCTAATATTATTTTTCCTAATATAATCCCATTCTGCATCATCCACATCTTTAGCACCCAAAATAATAATATTTTCTTTTTTTACAAAAGGATATTTATCAAAATATTTGTACAAAGAATCTCCAGCTATCGTAGATAATGGCATGCCATGTATATTTCCCGTAGGTGAAGATTCAGGAGAATTCACATCAGCATGATCATCAATCCACAAAACAAATAAATCGTCATATATCATACGGTCAGCTAGAACAGTACTTACCGCAACACTATGATCTCCACCTAAATATAAATTAATATCTTGTTTCTTCGTGAGTGTAAGAATTTTATTTAACGACCTCTCTGTTAATTCTAGAAATTTATATAAATTTTTTGGCTTAATTTTATTATCAAAAAAATTATCAATCTCTATATCCCCACAATCCTCATAAGATAAGCCACAAGAGTTCAAAGCATTGAACAAGCCACTTTGTCTAATATTTGCAGGAGCTTTTTCACAACCATGTTTATTACAGCCCAAAATCGAAGGAAGCCCAAATATATTTATCATATAGGATTAAAAATAAATAAATACTTGTTATAACAAGTTAGATTAATGAAATTTTTGGATAAAAAAAAAGAGTCCTTTTCAGGACTCTTTAGAGCTATTTTACGTATATGTTTTCTATCTCTTGTAAACATATTAATACACTTATATCGTCAGTAATAGTAACATAATAAACGTTTTGATTATAGCACCTCACATTAATATAAAGATTTTTTATAAACCGAGTTAACCGCATTAAAAAACGGCATTACTAACATACCTCTCCTATCTATAATAGACCATCTATCATTATCTATTTCGTTTGAAAAAAGTTCCCACCAGTTAATTCCTTTTAAATCTGTATTTTTCAATACCTCAAGAAGTCTCTTTATTTTATACTCATAAGCATAATCCTTAATTCTTCTACTTTCGTAATTTTCATTCCACCATGGTCTAGCAATAGAAACTTCGGTTAAATAGACTGGCAATTGTGTAGCGTTTTTTATATATTGTATAGTCCTTGTTAACTTTAAAAATGCCATATCATTGTTCTGTAAATCGATATTTAGGCTATCATATGCAGAATATCCAACACCATCTAAATATCGTGCAACTGAAGGAATAACTTCTGCGATAGCACTTTTCTTTTTTTGGTCCATTGAAGCAACAACATTATTTACTTCTACTAGTAATCTTATCTTTTGCTTTCCAATATGGGATAGATTAGCATCATTTTTTGCTTTACCAATTGCGGAAAGATAAGAAATAGCGTTTTTTACAGACCTACTAGATGGACTTGTATCCCTAACATTCTGTAAATCTTCTGTATTGTAATTAGTTTTTCCCGTATTACTCGACAATAAGAGCCAATCAATTTCGTTTGGTACAACAACAACAAATTCTGTATCACTATCACCATATTGATTTAAAAGTGAATCAAAGAAATCTTTATATTCATCATAAGTTTGTTTACATCCCTCTTTGTACTTTTTTTCATCAACAGTTCCAAATTGCCAAGAATTTGAACCATTAAAAGTTTCTGCTGTTATATAGACTCTATTTAGTCCCATAGAAAACACTCTCTGATATTCAGGTTGTTGAGAAACAAATAGCAAAGAGCGATTATCACAAAGATTTGGATTATGATAGGTAATATTTCCAGAGCAAAATTGAGGTGAAATCATTATTTCAGCACTGTTTATTCCACTATATTGAAGTATTTTTGCACTTTCAGAAAGAAAATTATTATTTAAGCCTAAAACATCAAAAGGAGACGGAGCAATTGCAACACTGAAGCCCCCCTTGGAAGAATCCACAACGGTATTATTTTTTAAATTTTCAAAAACAGGATATTGAGATGGAGACAAATCAGCACCTGACGTAGATATGTCGGCACTCAATATTAAACCAAATAGAGTAAGTCCAATATATTTAGTGTGTTTCCGCCATTGCTGGCTTATTTTTTCAGAAAGAGCCAGTTTTGGAATATCCTGGCGTAATGCACGAATCACAAAAAATCGAATATATAGCAATTATATAATATCTTATAAAAAGATAATAGATTTACGTAATAATAACATTTTTACGAACTCGAGTACTCGAAATATTTGCTATTTACTGATAGAATCGGACGTTCTAATATAACTTTGGTTATATTGTCATAAAGATATTTTCGGAACGAGGAAAGTAGCTCAGTTGGTTAGAGCGCCTCTCTGTGGAAGAGGAGGTCGAGGGTTCGAGCCCCTTCTTTCCTCCCAAACAGGGGTACCGTTCAAAAAGTGGCAGTTATTAGGTTGAAAAAACCGCATAAATAGTGAACCGTAAATTCTACAGGCTTCAATATAAATAAACCTTTGTTTAATTAAATAAATCTTCTATTTCAGCAATTACACGTAGTTTTAGAAAATTTGTATTTAGATCCTATTGAAGAAAAAGAAAGGCCATTTAGATGATCTAATAAAAGAAGTTTAGGATTAACTTCTTTAGAAAAATCTACTTTAACAGAAAAATATTTTTTACAAGATTTACATAAATATCTAATAGAGTTTCCTCTTTTTGTATGCCTAATAACATCTTTAGTTAATCCACAAATTGGACAGCAATATTTTTTTCATATATGACCCATCTAAGTTAGTTTTAGTGCATCATATAGCCCCAATCTACCATTTTCAACTGCCACTTTTTGAACGGTGTCTTCTTTTTGCGATTCACTTAATACTATAATTTTTTTAGAATTCGCGATTGCTTCTTGTTCAATATCAACAATTTCATTATGAATTGATGAAATTGGGTTTTCCTTCATAAGTTCATATTGTTTCTGCAGAAAATGAAAAGTAACAACTGAATTTAAATTATTGTCATGTTTCATTAATTCTTTTGCAGTTAACCATGACATCCAGTTATGTATATGTAATAAATCAAATTTTTGATTATTAGATATTATTTTTTCTGCCAATTCTATTTGCCATTCATTAAATTTAGAGAAATCATTGAATATTTCATATTTTCCATTGGATAATAGGCTTAGATCGGTTTTTTCTGTAGTTGTAATGATATTTGGATGCCCCCCTTACTTTTAGATGCCGTTCCAATCCACACCTGTATATTTTTTGGTGGGAGATTATCCGCCAACTGACTTACATGCCAGCCCATTCCCCAGAGAGGATTCGGTAAATAATCACTCGATAATAAAAGTAATTTTAAAGGTTTTTTTCATCCATATGATATTTAATAAATAGTTAATTTTAACTATTTTGAAAATCCTTAATTAAAAGTATGTTTTTCTTGGTATCAATATGACATAGACCACCATTAGGTATTGTAAATAATGGATCCGTATGACCAAAGTTAAGATTATAAATTATCGGAATATTCAAATTATGAAAAGCATCATCATAAACCATTTCTTCAGAATCAATATCCGTAAAACCAGACTTTGATGCATATTTTCCAATTACAATTCCTTTTAATTCACTAAGATTTACTGATTGTGAAAGATGAGTAAAGAAACGATGTATCATTGCGGTATCTTCATCTTCAGATTCTTCTAAAAAAAGTATCTTATTTTTTAAATTAGGGAAATATTTTGTTCCTGAGAGAACCAGAAGAGTTTGTAAATTAGAAGCAATTATTCTGCCTTCTGCTATTCCCTGTTTATATATTTTTCTTCCTGTGTTTTGTTGGATAATTCTATGATTGGAATCCGATCTAAGAAAATATAAATCATCAGCGAATGTGACAGCGTCCTCAATAACTAGCCCCTCTGTTTTATCGAAAATAATTTTCATTAAATACTCATATGAATATTCGAAGACATCCGGTTTATCAAAAGTAATTCCAGAAGGACCCATATATGTTTTAATTCCAGATAATTTGTTAACCGCCAAAAGTATTGCAGAAACATCTGAGAAACCAATCAGAGGCTTAGGATGTTTTTTGAAAAGTTCATAATCCAAATAAGGTAGCAATTGATTAGAATTAGCCCCCCCCAATATGCCATTAAGACATCTATAGAGTCATCAGATAACATTTCGTGTATAGCACTCACTCTCTCAGAAATAGTACCTGCTTGATGGCCGTATAATTTGCGAACTTGAGGATGTTCGTAGATATGAAATCCTTTCGATCTTAAAAAGGAATAGTCTGATTCTTTTGGCTGTCTCAAAAGAGGACTTGATGAACAAAAGATTCCTATTTTTATATTATTATTCATTTTTAAAAATATTAAATGTATTTAGTCTTTGTAATATAGAAGCTACTTCTTGTCGATCAATGCCATTATCTCTCAAATAATTATTTATCGTTGCAGCAGGATCATTAAATGTTTCTTTTGGTTTCCTATCGTTTTTAACTGACCATAAATATGTGCTAACACGTTTTACGATATTAACAAAACCTTCTTTTCTTATGACGCTCTATAAACTTTAATTCTTTTTCTAATTTAATATTTTTTATTTCTAGAAAATCTACAAATTGAGTCATTTCAGTTACAATATCTTCACTACTTTTACCCATTGCGGATCCAATAAGCTGGAGTGATTTAACATATTGTTTATACATGTGATCGACTCCTTGGTCACCTAATTGAGTACCTGCTAATCTCATTCGAACTACAGATTCTAAAGTAGAATAGTATTTTTTAGCAAGTCCCAATTCAAATGGAAATAATTGAAAGACTTTAGAAAATTTTAGTGCTTCGTCTACACCGACAACAGCTGTTAACATAAATTCATGTCCGTATCCAAACTCTGTACCAAGTTCTTTTCCATTATTATTATAGATTGTTACAATGTTTCCTATATCAAACCATATTTCATTCGCTGGATTAAATACAGAGACTGTGAGTCCTTCCCCATAAACACCATCTATTCCATATGGCCAAACATAATATTTTTCTGGCTTTGTATCATATTCTGTTGGAATATCTACCACAGAATCTACAGTATCAAGTCCTGAATATTTTTTTGTAGATCGTAACATTAACCTTTCTTTTTCAACCCCAAGATGATTAATTGTAAAATCTACAGCTTCTTGAACTACTGTATTAAATCGGCCCTCACGAGAAAGTATTCCCATCATGGCAAAATATATTTGACCATATGGAATCCACTCATTATTAAAAGCTTCGTTATAGGCTCTCTCCTTAAACCACTCGGTTCTGTTCTCATTTTTTACCGTATTGACTACATTGAGATCTTTTCTCTTTCTATATTGTTTAGTTTCTTCATTCTTCCTCCTTTTCCTTAATTCTAAGGTGTTCGGATTAGGAATAGAACTCATGATTCAAATATGTTTCCACATAAAATGATAAAATACATTACCCCCAACGAATGTAATATATATGCATATACACAAGTGTATGAAATAGAATCTGACGAAGTTCCAAATTATAATCACGATGACTTTGTAGAATACCAATGGCTAACTCCACAAGAAGCATTAACAATAATGGAAAAAGAAAACAGAACAGACTGCGACTTACGAGTTTTGCTCGAAAATATATATTTATAGGAGAGATTATAAAATGTGCAAAGTGCTACATTCTATTTATCTTCTGGCTTTTTGAATATTCCCACTTGAACTTTAACATTTCGACTGGGAGAATACTCACCTAATAATTCGTATTCGGTAAAGCCATAAGGAGAATATGCTCGCCCCTCTGGAGTCTTGCGTGCAGAATCCTGGACAGAAAAACCTTTATCTAGAGCCTTATTAAAAATACCCCAATTATCACTCCCCGAGTCTTTTTTCACCCAGAATGCCAGCCCCTGATTAACAGAATCTCCCCAACGGTCAAGACATAATTTAAAGAGTTCGTGAGTATTTAAAATTTTTGCATGAGAAACAGAACCATCATCATTAACTTGGCGAGTAAAAGCATCGAAAAACAAGAATGGTTCTTTCACCTTTATTGAGCCTTTTTTGAAAGATTCCCTCGAAATTCTAGCTTTAAATTTAAAATCACCTAATTTACTATGCTCCCTTATTACAATTTCTTCTAAATTATTAGAAATGAGAATTTTAGTACCTCCATTAGTGCTAGAAGATAACACAACTCGACCAGTACAAGAAAAAAGGTCCTTTGGTAGACGTCCTATCCACTCACCATGATATCCGTTATCCTTTATTGTATCTAGATCATAGCCATATGGTTCAAAGAAAGTAGCAAGTTTATTCTCACCATTAGATTCCACTTCATTAGACTGTATTACCTCTATTTTTTCCCTAATATAGCTTCTACTTTTTCTTGACCGTCTTGCATCATCTTCAGGACGTTTTACAGGAGTATTGGAACCAACACTCTCTGGAACATTAGGATTTAATTCTTGTGGTCTTTTAGCACTGAACATTTTTTATACTTTCATCCCTTTTTAATTAAGTGCAATATTTGCTTAATCTTTTTTTATATTTCATATAAAGTATAACAAAAATAATAGTTACTATAATAGCTAATAAGTAGATTAAGTTATTTACATCAGAAAATACATTTGAAGCTAATGTATTTTTGGTACTCTTCTTTGCAGCTAATTCAAATATAGATAAATAATTTGTATCACATTTTATAACAGAATTATTATCGTTAGTGCAATTATCAAGTTTAGCCCAATTATTATCTTTCCATCCAAAAATCGCTAACGTTGCCATGTCATACCCATCTATTTCATTTTTTGAATACTGTATTTGTATTTTTTCTGGTTGATTAAATTTAGTAACAGTATCGAAAGAATTTTCTAAACTTTTAATATCATAAACATGATTCCCTATTACATCAAAAGTTTTTGGTTGCCCGATAGTATGTATTACAGATTCTTTTTGAAGTTTATTAATTTTGTAAGTTAAATTCTTTGTAAAAGAATTTTTTGGAATTTCTAATTGAACACCACCCAGTTCACTAGACAGTTTCACTATTCCACCATCTTCATTTTTTACATATTGACTTGTATTTGTCAGAACAGGAGCCGAACCAATACACCCTTTGGTAATAATAGAAAAAGATTCAGAATAAGAAATATTTTGTGATAAATCTACAGCTTTAATTCTAAAAAAATATTCGGTACAAGGTAATAATTTTTCAATTATTATAGAATGTAATAAATTATCATCAAAAGCTTTTCCTTTACTATCTAACATATTACTAACGCCATATTCAACTTCGTTTATAGTATTTTCTGATGTAGCCCAATTAATTACCACATTATCTTCATTTCCTGTATAAGATAAATCATTTAACACGGGAGAAACAGTATCCAACGTTATAGAGCACGAATACACAGGAGATATTTCTTCATTAGGATTAATAAATTGGACATATACTTTTTTTATTCCAGCACCTCCGTCAAGATTCCAGGTTTTGGATACCGAATAATTTTCATAATGTTTATTAGTAAATAATTCATCATTAGATATTTTCATTTTTAACTGACTGGATAAAAAAACGTTGTCAGTTATGGCGATGTTTAAAGAAATAGTTTTCAAATTAGAATATTGAGGACAAGAAATACTGCCTGAATAAGCAGCTTTTTTCTTATTTTTTTCTGCAGGAAAATTATTATTTACTATCTTTGGTATACCAGAACTATTTGTCATTCTAACAGTTGGTAATTCCATAATATTCGACTGTGAAATTACAGTTCCATATTTAGTCGTTCTACCAATACGATAACCTGCCGTTTTTGCAGCTTGCATCACACTTTGATTATAACCACCTGAAGGATAAATTATAACTTGAGTGTTTTGACCCAATGTACTATCTAACGTTTGTTTCGAGTTTTCTAATTCTTGAGTTAGTTTTTGCGAAGATATATTTGCAAGATTTGGATGTGACACAGTATGAGAAGCTATTTCATTACCCGCCTTTTTCATTTCCAATATTTGATCCCAATTCATATAATTAGGCTTGCCCACATTCCCAGTAATTACAGCAAAGACTCCTAAGAAGCCATATTTTTTTAAAATTGGAAAAGCAACTGAATAATGATCTTCATAACCATCATCAAATGAAATTATAATTGGATTAGCAGGAAGTTTATAATCTTTTTGAATGTAATTTAAAATATCTTGAAAAATTATAGGTGTATAACCCATAGATTTTAACTGATTCATTTGCTTATCGAAATTTGTTGGAGAAACAGAAAGACCAATTCCAACAGGATCTTTTGGATCATTATAGTCACGGATGTAATGGTACATAAGTGTTGGAACATAAATATCTTTGAAATTCTTAATCTCTGTTTCAACTCCTAACACTTGTGGCTTTTTATAATTTGCTAATACTGTAATTTTATTTAAAGAAAGTTTTGGATTAATAATATCAGGATTAATTTGAGAATTATTTGATTCCTGACTTTGACTTGTCAAAAAAAATGAAGCTGAAAAAATAACTATCGTTAATAGCAGAAGAAAATATTTAAAAAATTTATTAAAAAACATTAAATAAGAAGTTCTGGATCATTCTAAGTTATAAAAAAGTGAATATCAATTTTTGAATTTATTCATTGTCCCCAATCTGCAATTTCAGTAAATCTGAAATAAAAACCAAAAGGATCTACTATACGGAAATCTTTAACCCCCCAAGATTTAATTTCCAAAGCTTGAGCAATTGATTCTGAAGCAAGATTAGGTAGAACATAATCCCATAATTTATCAATATTAGAGACAGGAATAGTTGTTTCTACTGCATAACCACGAAGAGTATCAGATGGAAATTTTACAAAATATTCTTGTTGTGAAACCGACTCTCTACCTCCATAAAAACAAATAATGGTTCGACCAAGAACTTCATCATTTCTCGCTAAAATTAAATATCCAAGTTCGTCATCAGTTATTGGATCTGACGATAATTCATAAAAACCAAATAAAGCATAAAACGCCTTTGCTTTATCCAAATCAGGGACGTGCAATTCCAATATTAAATTATTTGAAATATTATTTAACGACATTTGTTTTTACCAACCAAATTCTTCTTTAAATATATTTTTTTCTTCTACGCCTTTTGACATAAGTTCAGCAGTAACACCATCCATCAATGGTTCTGGCCCACACATGAAATACTGATAAGACTTTATATCATTCTTCAAATATCTTTTCATTAAGTTTACGTCAACATGTCCTTTTTCATAAGGAACATCGGCTTGTTCTCTACTCAAGCAAATCACAACCTTAAGATTCGGAATATTTAAAGAATCTAAATATTTTTTCAACGAGATATCTTCAATAGTTTTATTTGCATAAAATAATACAACCTCTTCCAAATTTGCATAATTACTTTTTATATATTCTATTAATTGTATAAAAGGTGTAATTCCAATACCACCAGCTATGAGAACTATTTTTTTTGATGTTGGCAAATAAGCTTCTTTGGTGAAGACTCCATAAGGCCCATCAAGATAAACACTATCTCCAATTTTTAAATTACCTATTTTCGCTGTGAATTTACCTGCTTTTTTTATAGCCAAGTAAATTTCATTATTTTCAGGTTTGAAATAATAAACAGTGAAGGGATGACTTTCACCCATACCATGGAGTTTAATATCCACAAATTGTCCCCTTTTCGGCTTAATTGGACTATCAACAGGAGTTAAATTTAGACCTAGCACATCTTTATTAATATTATTTATACTTTTCACTACGTACTTATTACTAAACAATCCAATAAATTGAAAAAAGCGATACAAACAAATTAATGAAAAAATTAGCATCGTAATTTTAATATTATCTTGAATCATGGAACTTTTGAAAAAAGTACCAATTTGTTCAGCATGTATATACGTTAGTGGTAATACAACATATGCTAAAGAGTGAATGAGTTTCCAAATACGGTGAGAAATTTTTTTACGCACCAAATAACTAGACAACCAAACTATTAAAACTAAAATAAATATTAACTCCCCCAAAACAACCTGAAATTCATAATTATTCGAAGGTATGACTTTCAATAATATTTCCTTTCTATTTATTAATGACTCTAGAATTAAAGTCAGTGGATGAAGGAGAAGAAGCAAAACCGCATTTATGCCGATCCATCTATGCAAATTAACTATAGAAATTACATCATCGGTAAAAAGTCGAACTATGGATTTAATTCCGAGGACATATTCCCAAAAGAACAGCACAAACATTAATAAACCAGTTATAGAGCCAATAACCCAAAAGGAATCACGAAACATAAAGAAGCCTCTGAATGTATACTGTAACGAAGGTATCAACATTAGCAATATTGAAGCTAATATTAGTAAATATAGAAAATATACTTTTTTATTTTTCATGATGCCTTAAATAAATCTGCCGGATAATTATTACTTTTTATAAACGTACTATCTTCAAAAACAATTAAATACTCAACATTATAATAACTACTTATCTTTTGATGCAATTCTTTTGGCGATAAATATAGTGACGTGCTTACGATATCTGTATCAATACATCTATCTCCAAATGTATAAACTGCTTTAACATTATTAGATGTATTATTAATATTTACAAGATGATGAAAGTCTTGATTATCATATTTCCATCTTCTCTTACTATTGGATGATGATGCAATTGATTTATTTTTTATCTTTATAGTTCCAATCGATTCATCCAAGTTAAATGGATTTTCAAGTCCAAATTCAATGTCCAAACAATTATCACTGGTAGCATAAATATCTCCACCTGCATTAACTTGAAAATAATTTATATTTTTATTAAGTAAATAATCTTTAACTTTATCTACCAAAAAGCCTTTGCCCACTCCACCTAAATCTATTTTTACATTAGAATCAATTGTTATTTTACTTTCATCATAATGTATAGATCCAGTTTTATATCGTTTTGTTTTTTTTGGTATAAAAGTTTTTTCGGAATCATAGCCCATATCTTCGAGAATTCCTCCAATACTAAGATCAAAGACACCAGAAGTAAGTGCCCTAGCCTTCTCTCCTATGGCAATCATTTTTATAAAATCTTCTGAGGGATTATTAAGAAATTTTTGATCATTAAGAATCGAAACTTCACTAGTAGAAATGAAACGAGAATATTTGTTTTCAAAATCTTGAACCATTAATTTAACATTCTCTATTATTGCTTCGTCCACATTTTCAAAAAATTCAACAAACCATGTTGTCCCAATTCCATTGAATTCAACAATTGTATACATATTATGATCCCCCGCTTTGTCTTGGAGTTGGAGTAACTGTCGGCTTGCTTACGACACGAGTCGGTGTAGGAAACGGTGTTGACGTAGGTAAAGGCCTAGGTGTTGAGGTTGGTGCAGGCGCAGAAGTTGGTGCCATCGATTGTCCTGTGCTTTGTATTGGAGTACTTGTTGGGTTAATTTCAGGTGTTGATGTTAGTCCTAAGGTAGGGAATTCTGTAGCTATAACACCAGTCTTTTCAGGATTTGGAGTAGATGCGTCTGGAACAGTACTTATTGGAAGTTTTTCGGGTTCTGAACTTACAATAGAGAATATTACACCACCCGCTCCAACAGCAACAACTAGAAACATACCACCTATGAATAACGGTATAGATAATTTTACGGATTTCTTCTTCATACAAATTTTTTTATATTCTATTATATTAGGAAAGATTACACACAAACAAGATTCCAGTATAATACCTTATTAACATGAAATCCAGATGAATTTTTCATTGATAAAAATAGATTAATCTCAGCAATTAAGTTTTTAGACGAAAGCAAATTTTTAATCAAAATAACTTACCATTCCCCATGATGTAATATCTGTAATATAACTTGCAAAAAATACTAATTGATTTTCTGGAGTTAAATATTAAATTCTAACACATTATTTTATTAACACAGAATTATATATATTAATAGGAAAGAATTGTTAACAATAGCTTCTTTGTTATATACTACATGCTGCGATAGAAAATAAACAAATGATCAAATCTTTCAAAAAAATATTATTATGTACTTTTGTACTAACAATTTTTAGTGCTTTTTTTATAACTATTTCTAATCCATCAAGTATAGTTTCAGCACAAGAGAAAAATATAATTATAGAAAAAAAGGAAGGCGATTTTTTTTCGGCGTTTAAAGATTTCACAACAAATTCAGAATTAGCAAAGACAAAAATAGGAAATTTAGATTTGCTATATATAATATCGAGGCTCATAGAAATGTCTTTTTTCATCCCCATGATTTATTTCACACAAAAGAAAAATAGGTTTGGAAAAGTATACGATGCAATTACAAAGAAAGGCATTCCTTTTATAATTGTAAATCTATATGAAAAAAAGACTGATAAATTTGTAAAAAGCTCCGTAACAGAAATAGATGGAAGTTTTAATATATTAATTCCGGATTATGAAAGAGAATATTATATTGAAATTAAACAACCTGGTTATGACTACATTCAGAAATCAAATAAATTAATTAATATTGAAAATAATAAATATTCTCAATACACTGGAGGTTTTTTTATAGCTTCGAAAGAAATTAATTTCATGATTCCATTAATTAGAAATAACGATGAAAATTTATTAAAATTAAAGTTTAAAAATATATTTAAAAATATATATAAATTTTTTGCAGAGTTTTATATCCCCTTCGCATTTTTGTTTGTTCTAACATATTGTTTTATTTTTCTAGATTTTATCCAATTAGGTTTATTTTCTTTCTATTTTTTATTTTATGTTTATTTGAAATTTTTTAGAATACACAAAAACAATACATATGGAACTATACAAGAAAAAAAAGATAATATATTATTTCCACTTGAAGATGTCTATATTCGAATATTAAAAAATAACCGTCAAATAATTGAGACAATTATTACTGATAGGACAGGAAAATATTCTGCTGATTTCAAAAGAGGCACTTACATAATAAATGTATACAAAAAAGGATATGTAATTGACGAATCGACAAGAGCCCAACAAATTACACCAAACTCAATATCTTACTCCATACTCAACCAAAGCAATGGTATAGATATAATCATGAAAAAAGACTTCACAGAGAAATAAAACACCATGAACGTAAGCTAACTGTAACCTCTTGCGTCTAATTATATGAAAGAGAATAAATATGTTTCTGAAAAAGAATGTCGTTGATAAAGCTAAGCACGGAGATAAAAAAGCTTTGGAAAGTCTGTATACAGACCATATCCGAGGGCTTTTCATCTTTGTCCGGACCAAAGTGAATACCGAGGAACAAGCTGAAGACATGTGCTCCGAGACTTTTTTAAAAGCCTTTAGTAAGTTAGATTCATTTCAGGAAAGAAGCTCTTTCAAATCATGGCTTTATACCATAGCGCACAATTTAATATTGGATTCATACAAAAAGAATTCAATGGAAGTAAAGATTAAAGATTTTGATCCAGTGCAAGAAGAAGAGGAAGAACAGTCTGTCAGGACATCAATTGACGATTTACAGCAATTGAAAGATGTTATGGAACAATTACCAGAAAATTATAGAACTGTGCTTGAATTGAGATTTTTAAGTAATTGCAATATCAGAGAAACTGCAGAACTAATGGAAATTTCAGCAAACAATGTAAAAGTTTTACAAAACAGAGCTTTGAAAAAAGCAAAAAAAATAGCTAATGATTTTTGAGATGAATATTAAAAAAAAGCTTACAACTTATGCTGAAACACTCTCCCCAACCAAGGATCAACAGGAAAGAATCTTTATAAAAACTTTTGGTAGATTGCCTGATAATAATATCTCAAGCATAAATAAAATGAAAAATTATATTTTGGCACATAAATATATAACAAAAGGAATCTTTGTCGGTGGTATATTGATGTTTATCGCATTACCTTTAATAGTTCTAAATTTAGGTAAAGTTACCAAAGAACAAAATGTATATAGTGATTCTTACCAAACTAGTTTAAATTATGCACCAAGTACAGTTTCAAAAACTGAAGACACATCAATGGGCAAGAGCAATCCAGCATCATTGCCAGCAACAACTGAAGACACTCAAACACAAGAAGCGAATAGAGCTAAACAACAATCAGCAAGGATAACTCTCGTGTCAAACAACGTTAAATCTGATTACCAAGTAATTAGTAATACGGCAAGTGAAGAAAACGGTTATATAGCGAATACAAATTTCACAAGTAACAACAGTGCTCGAGCAACTGTAACAATGAGAATTCCAAGCAATAGATTTCAAACAGCTCTCGATAAAATTAGAGTTTTGAAACTTGAAACCGTATCCGAAGAAATTTCAACAATAGACGAGCAAAACGAAATTACACAATCACAATCTATAATTAGCAATAATTTGCAGAAGATAAAAGATCTGGAAAAGAAGAAAGATTTAGAAAAAGATAATGATAAAAAAAATATTATTGATTCTGAAATTCAATATTTGAAATCTCAAAACGATTCTTATCAGAAAAATATTAACAATATTAAAGTTTCAACAGATTTTTCTACTATAACCGTTAATATAAGTGAAAGAGCTAAAGAGGCAGGATTAATAAGCCAAGACTGGGGCAATATAGCAACGTCTGCTCAATTCATAATAATATTTTGGATTCAAGTTATCATGTGGATATCTTTACCAATAATATTATTAATAATAGTAATTGTAATTATTAAAAGATCAAAGAAAAATATTTGAAATATGTCCCGATGAAAGTCGGGATTATTTTTTTATTAAAAATCTCTTGATATAAAAGAAAGATCCCAATGCAAATAAAATTATTATTAAAACAATAGGTGTAAAATCCCAAAGCCCAGTACTAGGTAGTTTATTAGTACTTGACGAAGAAGAAGTAGAAATTGTTGATGAAACTGTCGTTTGTGATAAAAACGTACCGCTAGCATTGTAATAAGAAATTGTTTCCATACCACCTGCTACAGGCTGAACATTCAGATATACCTTAGCTCCATTTACATCAAGATAATAATATTCGAAATTCATATTTTTTATGCTTTTATAGATATTATTAACATACCAGTGCCTGGAGGAGGAAATGTGAACGTGGGTACAGGAACGGAAGAACCACAATTTGCATTCTTTCCATACTTTGGTTTACAAGATGGATATCCATTTACGATAACAGTTTGTCCTGTCCCACTATCATAAATATTAGTACAGTCTTTATTAATATTTTCACACCATGCATAATCCATTAAACATTTATTATTTGCAAAATAATACTTAGTACTTCCTAATTTAGCAGAACAAGCCACTTGATTTTGTGGAACACATCCTTCACTCTCTCTATAGATTACATTACCAGCAGTTATCGTGGATTCAGAAAAATCATATTTACATTCATGAACCTGCATTAATTCTCCTGTAGGACTGGTTCCATTAGGAACTCTACTAAAACAATACCAAGTCCCATATGTACCATCAACTAAGTAATACTTAGCATGATTATCTTCACATTTACAACTCGGTCGACTGTCTTGAGCGGATACCCCTCGACTTGCGCTATCGGTCATAAAAGCAGTATCTGACGGACAAACCGAGGTACTGTCTGATATAATAATTGCTTTATTGTTTATTGGTTTCGTAGTAGTCACTATCGTAGAAGTTGGAGTGATTGTCGATGTAAATTTTGGTACGCCAGATGTTGAATTGGGAGCTGGTGTTGGTGTAGGTAGGACACAGACAGAATTGACACAGACTTTTCCTGAATCACAATTAACTCCTGCAGATGGATTGCAACCACCACTAACACCGCAAAAAGTAGCACTGTCTCCTGACTTAACACCACATGCTGAGCTACACCATGCGGCCTTAGTTTGTGCACTTCTTGCATTCATATCAGCTAAACCTAAATTGCATATTGATGTTTGTGGAACAGTATTACCATCGATAGTAAAAGTTTTAACAGCGACAGTAGTTACTGTAACACCTGTTGTACATTTGGTATAACAACCCCAATCATAGCTTTGAATTCTAGTCTTTCCTGAAGGGCATGTTCCCAAATTGCCAGAGCCACATTGTGCGACATTATTAGCAAGACAAGTAATATCCAAAGTTTTAGTTGTTCCTGAAGGACATGCACCGGCAGAATCTGGATTAGTGCCATTCGAACATATTTTTTCACCAACTGGTGTATCGCCACAATTTGTAGAGGCTTTGGAATTAGTAGAGGTTGACCCTGAATTTAATAATAGAACAGTTGCGACAACAACTGTAATAGACAGTATTAGTGTGACAAAAATAACAATAAGAACGATCGTATTCTTCTTTAAAATTATAGCCATTGTTTTAGAAAATTTCTTATATTAATTTAATTCATTTTTTAAAATTAATCAATTTTCTCCTAGTTTTTTTTGGTAAAAAATGATGTTTTCAATATTAGAAAGATAGTGGGCTTTTTTGAAGGAAACAATATTAATTTCATATAACGAAGAGTATTTGAATATTTTGATAGATAATATTATTTCGAATGCAATAAAATATAATAAGTTTGGAGGAAAAATAGAAATCACTGCAGAACAAAAATTTGATAAATTAACTTTAAGATTTTTTGATTCCGGCATAGGAATGTCTTCGATAGATAAGGATAATATTTTCGAAAGATTTTATAGAAGTAATGGTAATACACAAACGGGATATGGACTAGGTATGGCAATTGTAAAAGATGTTTGCGATGTAACTTTTTTACGAATAAATGTAGATTCTGAATTGAGTAAACATACCCTTATAGAAATAGACGAATTCGTATTGGTAAATAATACATAAATTGATATTATAATTAATATTTTCTTATTCGAGTTTATGATAACAGAAAGAATTTTTTACGAATCAAATTCGCCTCAATATATCGAAGCAATGAAAACAGCTAGATTAGCTGCGAAAACGATAAAGAATAGTTTTCCTGAAGCTAGAGATATTTATGTTTTCGGTAGTCTTGCGAATAAAAGGCTTACTGACAAATCAGATATTGATATAGCTGTAGTTTGCGGATCACGCTCAAATTTAAAAAGATTAGAAGAATTAATGAATGATAGATTGAAAGAAGAAAAGTTAAAAATTGTTGAAAGAGAGAAACCATACTTAGGAATAGATTTACATTTAATTCACGACTGGGAATTTCAAGCCCAATCCGAAAAGGAGGGCGATATTAATGAAATGATAAAACAAAACGGAATAAAATTACAATAACAATTCTTCCCACAACTGTTCTCTGCCCTCATTTGTTTTTGTAGAATAAAGAATTACGTTAAATTCTGGAAATTGACCTTGTAGAATTGCGAGTCTTTTTATAATCTCGCTTTTTTTAATTTTATCGGATTTATTAGCAACAATAATTACATTTAGTTCATACAATTTCAGCATGTCCAGTACTTCCAAATCCATATCCTTAGGACCTACTTCGGCATCTATAATTAACACGACCTTTCTTGTTGGATTCTTGTCCTCAAAAAGGTACCACAGCATCATTTTTTTTAGCTTTACCCTCTGATCTTCTGATAACTGAGCATAGCCATAACCAGGAAGATCCACAAAGTAAAAATCTTCATTTATAAGGAAGAAGTCCATTTGTTTAGTTCTACCAGGCATGGAGCCGGATCGAACAAAACCTTTTTTATTAACCAATGAATTAATAACACTTGATTTTCCCACATTTGATCTACCAATAAAGGCTATCTGCTTACGGCCATCCTTAAGGATTTCATCGCTACCGATAATTCCTTTGATAAATTGTGCAGTTTTAATAGTCATAATTCATAATACCTTAGATAGTATTATAATATGATACTAAGAATATAGATACAAAGGGATTAAATTTTCTTCCATGGCCATCGACCATGTATTTCGACTTGAAGCTGAAAACTAATAACCATCCTAACAGCAACGATTACGGCCAGAACAATGGCATCGTTAAGAGTTGGAGTTGTAGCAACTGTTATAATGATGTCTCCAGCTATTAGAAATTCCAATCCAAGCAAAATAACCTTCCCAAAATTTTGACGAAATAATTTATAAGAACTTTTATTTTTTTCTAATAAATTTAATATATAAATAAATGATGAAACAAAGAGTCCAATTACAATAATTGCAATTCCAATAATATCTATTGCCTTACTTATATATAAAGTTATTTCTGAAAAAGTCATAATATTTTTTAATATTTATACTTTAACATTAAGTTGTCTTTTTTGATAAACCACTATCCCGATGGCAATTATTACCAAACCAGAAATAGCTAGTATCGATAATTCCAAAGTTATATCACTCAGTGTTAAATTTTGAGTTAGAATTTTATCTATAGCAGTTGTCCCCCACTTACTTGGTAGAAAATCGTTAAATTGAAAAACACGATTAAATAGATTAAATTCCATAACACTGCCGATTCCGTTGATAAAAGATCCAGAAAAAAATCCAAAAATTATAGAAATTATAGTACCAATATTTGTTGACGCTTCAGATTTTTTAACATAAGAACCAATTAATAAACCAATACCAATTACAAATAAGGAAGTCAGTAATGCTGGTATGAAAGCTAAAAACACATTACCAGTGGCTTTGTACCCGAAGGCAACGGCTGTGAAGTAAAGAATTAGAACTTGGACTACGCTAATGAGCAAATAATATAGGATAGAGCCAAAAATAATGTGAAAAGACTTAGCCTTACTATTTGCAAATCTAAATATATAATTTTTTTCAGTAATCGTTGTGAAGCTTTGTGCTATTCCTGGAATCAATATTAAAAGCCCATAAATAATTAGTCCTGGTGCTAGAATATTGAAGACGGAAGTTGATACATTTTTATTCAAAACCTCAGAGGATATAACTTTGGAATCAGGAAGGATAGCATTATAAAAAACATCATTTAATATTCCTTTATTTTGCTGGAATTCAAGATTATTTTCTTTACCAATTATATTTATCGAGAAAGGAATATTGGAATTATTGGATGAAGTAAGGATTATGCCAGTATTCAATTTATCTTTTTTTATTTCATCTTTTAGACTATTAATATCTTGATAAACTGTCGTAGTAATTTTTATACTATCACTTTGATCATCAACTTGTTTTAAAATTTCTTTAATATCAGGAATTTGCGATCCAATTTCTGGTTGGACATAAAGCCCTGTTTTCAAATTAATATTTCCAGCATTACCTCCGAAGGCAACCGCAAAAACTCCCATAAAAACAACAGGAAGAATAAACATAATCCCCGCAGATTTAAAATTACGAAGAAGATTCATCAGGTTAAAATAAAAAACAGCAAATGTAATTTTCATATTTTTATAATTATATTTATTATTCTCTTACGTCTTTACCTGTTATAAGTAAAAAAATATCTTCCAATGAAGGTTCTTTTATTGAAATATTATGTATAGGCAGACCTTTTTCTGAAATAATTTTAACAGCATTATCCAGCGTTGCCAGCATATCTGACGCTAAACAAACAAAGACTCCCTTTATTAATTTACCGTCAGGAAAAACTTTTGTAAGCTCTTTAATAATATTTGATGATTCTTGTTCATTTTCTGATCCTAAATCTATGGTTAAAAAATTACCATCACCATGTTTTCTTTTTAATTCACCTAATTTTCCTTCGGTTACAATTTTGCCATGATCTATTATAAGAAAATAATCACATAGTTTTTCTGCTTCATCCAAATAATGATCTGTCAAAACGATTGAATATTTCCCTGTTTCCGCTAGTTGATTAACAAAATCCATGAGAAGAAGTCTACTCTGGGCATCGATTCCTGGTGTTGGTTCGTCGAGAAAAATAACTTCTGGATCATGGATTATAGAAATTGCTAAATTCAATCTTCTTTTATATCCACCAGATAAATTTCTTGCCAATGTTTTTAATTCTGGCTGAAGTTTGAGTGATTCTATCAAGAAGTCAGTTCGCTCTTTAGTTTTTTCTTTGCTAAGATTATAAATAGATGCTGACATGTGCATATTTTCCAGAAGCGTTAGATCTTCCCATATAACAATATCTTGAGGCATAACCCCCAACTTCAATCTATATTCTTCTGGTAAATACGAAAAACTTTGACCATCGATTATTATTTCGCCTTCTGTAGGTTTAATTTGTCCAGTTAACATCTTTATAGTAGTGGATTTACCAGCACCATTTGGTCCCAACAATCCAAGTATTTTTCCAGGCTCTATATCAATATTTATATTATCAACTGCAACTTTATTGTTGAACTTTTTTACTAATCCACTTGCCTTGATGTGCATTTTTAATTATTTTCAAATATTTATTTATATTTTATAAGATTTGAAAAAATAATTCAGCCTTTAATCTCGCCCTACCCCCTTGTATTCAAAACCAATTTCTTTCATATTTTCTTTATCTAATCTATTCCTAGCATCAATAATAATTTTAGCCTTTGATATTTCTTTAATTCTTTTCCAATCAGCATCAATAAATTCTTTCCATTCTGTAGCTAAAATAATAACGCCAGTATTTGTTACACATTGATCTATATTTTCTGTCAACTCAACTTGAGGATCTAGTTCTTTAATGGCTTCATCCATACTTTTAGGATCATAGACTTTGACTTTGTGTCCTTTCTCAATTAATTTATTTACAAGTTTTATAGATGGTGATCTGCGAACATCGCTCGTACCAGGTTTGAAAGAAAGCCCTAATACAGCTATTTTTTCTGTTAAATTTGGATCTATTTTGCTTATCACATAATCTGCCATATCATTATTTACATTAACAGCCGCTTCCATTATTGGCATTTCCACATCATGAATTTTGGCAATACTTATCAAACCACTAACATCTTTGGGGAAACAACCTCCTCCCCATCCCAATCCTGCATATAGAAAGGATTTTCCAATTCTGTCATCCAAACCAACACCATTCATCACATTATTTACATCAGCATGAGTTTTATCACATAGAAGTGCAATTGAGTTTGCAAAAGAAATTTTCAAGGCTAGAAATGCATTTGCCGTTACTTTAATAAGTTCAGCACTTTCCAAATCTGTTTCAACTACTTTAGAGTTGAATTCTACTGAAGTTCTTTTGCCAGATAATGTTTTGTAAAAAGTCGCATAATCAGCAATATTTGAGAAATCTTTATTTACGGTTTGTTCTTCAATCTTACTAAATATATTTTTAATTTTTTCCAAAGAATTCTTATCATCACCACCGACAACTAATCTGTCAATAAATAAGGTGTCGTGAACAGCAGATCCTTCTGCTAAAAATTCTGGATTTGAAACATAAGAAAATTCTAAATCATGTTTTTTTTCATTAATAAACTTGATAATTTTTCTTCCTGTACCAACAGGAACAGTACTTTTTTGGACATAGACCGCACCGTCTTTAGCATATTTCGAAAACGATTCTGCTGCTGAGAAAATATATTCTAGATTCGAACTACCATCGCTGTTATCTGGGGTTCCAACACACGAAAAAACAATATCGGAATTTGGAATACTCTCCTCGTAAGAAAGAGTCGGTATTAAATTTCCAGATTTTAAGCCATTTTCTACAAATTCATCTAGACCCAATTCATGAAAATATGATTTACCAGTTTTTATAATATCTATTTTTTTCTCATCAATATCGATGGTATAGACTTTATAACCAATAGAAGAAAGTATAGCCGCAGTAGTCAAACCAACATAACCAGTACCGATGATTGAAATTGTGTGTTCCATTGAAAATAACAATAATTAGACACAGTGATATTATTATAAATAATATTAGATTACAATAATGCTGTACTGTTTTGGAGTTTTCATTTTACAACAGAATATATACTCTGTCTCAATTCTTCATCGAATGATTTGGAAAAGGCTTTGTAAATTCCATCTAATCGGTGTCTGAAAACCAACTTGTATTACCGTCTATATTCACTATATTAAAACTGTGTTATGCGGACTTTCAGATATTCGCTGTTTTCTTAGTTAAATATTCATTACTCATAGCACCTTGTTCGAAGAGTTCAATACTTTTCTCAATAATTTCAGGAACAAAATTAAATTGATATTCTCGCAAAATATTTATCTGAACCTTAAACATTTTCTCAATCCATGTATGCCTCATTCCTAACTGTCTGAAATCTATCATCTCAAATATAACGTCTAGTATGTCACATAAATCAAATAAATCACGTTCATTTTCATTAAGCTCTATCATATCCAATTTGAAATCATTCAAAATTTCACTCAGTGCATTATATTCAGCTTGCTTATAAATAACTCTAATATCATCTTCAAAGAAACTTTTGAAAGAAGGACTACTCGTTGGAACATCGTTTATAATTGATTCGCCCCAATCGTGAGTTATACAGAATTGAAGAATCTTAGACATATTCACATCTTCAACGTACTTTGCAAAAATCATGCACATATATGTAACCCGATAAGAATGCTCCGCTAAACTTTCTATTAAATGATTTGGAATTCCTGCAAACAAATTTGGACCTGTTCTCTGAACATGTTTAAAATTATTCAATAATTGTAGACCTTTGAAGATTTTTGTAACATCGGGAATTTCGACTTGGAGTTTTTGTTCCATATTATTTTGCCTTATACACTATTATATCATTAAATTTTTTAATATCTAATACTAAACTGGGGAAAGATCAATTTTGTTGCTGTTTTATCAGGATATTTGGAAAGTGACTTTCTATTTAACAATAAACCTCGACTCTTTAATAATAAATTCTGCAATATTTTGTAGATCTTTACCAGTTATATCTAAGAGAAAAGATTTATGAAGTTCTGAATTGTTAAATTTTTCATGAAGAAATAAAGATCTCTCTGTAATATCTAAAGTCCCTCTCTTCTGAATATTTTTTAATAACTGTTCTTTATCCGCTGTTAAGACAACATATTTTATATGTACATTTAAATCTTTAACATTTTCACAAAACCAAGATAACTCTTCTTCAACAACAAAATCGATAATAACATCAAAGTTATAATTAATTATTGTTCTAGTTGTAGATAAAATATTATCCCAGCTAAATTTTATCCTATCCTCCCAACTCATAACCTCCTCTTTTCCTTCAAAGAGATGCAAAAAGAAATCACCTTCGATTCTGACTGAATCATTTATTTGTTCAAATAGTTTTTTTGTAATTATAGATTTACCAATGCCACAAGCACCGGAAATTATATATATAGTTCTCATAATTTTTAAATTAATACAACTTCTCCACCCAGTTTTTCCATAAGATAGGTGTCATGCGTAATATAAAGTATAGCACCATGATATTCCTGCAACGACTTTTCTAATTCTTCAATTGACGGCAAATCAAGATGGTTTGTTGGTTCATCAAGAATTAATAAATTTGGATTATTAACAAGCATTTTTATAATCTGAAACCTAGCTTTTTGACCTCCTGAAAGGATTTCAATTTTTCTCTCTCCATCAGTCATAGGATCAAAAAGATATTGGTTCAAAAGCCCTTTCACCTTACGGTCATTTATTTCAATTTTTGCTTCTTCATAAACTTTGTAAATTGCATCCGACAAAGTACTCTTCAAAAAAACTTCACTTATTTCCTGCTCATATAGACCAATTCGGACACCAACATTAAATTTAATTTCACCAGAAAAAATTGTTGATTTAGATGAATATTTATTATTATCAAATTGATTAAGTATGGTCTTTATTAATGTTGTTTTTCCAGCACCATTTCTACCTTTTATCATAAACCTATCACCATGATTGAGATTGAAATGTATATTTTTAAATAGTGGATGTTCATAACCCACAAATAAATTCGTAATTTTTAATAATTCTTTTTTATGCTCTCTATCATTATTTTTTAATATATTTATATTTTTCTCCTTATATTTTTCATATTTATCAACAACCTTATCCGACATAAGTTCTTTTGATTCCTCATCAATCCAAAAAGATGGCTTTTTTAAATTTGCCTTTATATCATCATATTCTTTCTGAAATCTTTCCTCACGAATTCTGGCAGATTGATTAAAAGATTGCATTTTTACAACTCTGGCTTCTTTAATTTGAGATTCAAGTTTTTCTAATCTTTTCAAAGAAATTTCATATTCAGCAATGCTACTGACTGTTTTAATACTATTCTGTTTTAAATATGCATCATAATTGCCGACAAAAGATGTCATTTTCTTATCTCTAAGTTCGATAATTCTATCAACATGTTTCAGAACATCTCTATCGTGAGTGATAAGTATCATCGCGCTGTCTTCCATAAAACCTTTTCCTGAATCATGAATCAACCAATCAATAAATTTCTGTTTTCCAACATAATCCATATGGTTAGTAGGTTCGTCAATTAATACTAAATTGGAATTAGAAAACATGACACGCACCAATTCAACGAATCTTTTTTCACCACCAGAAAGCTGTCGCAAAGGTCCCAACGCCTTCTCCATATTTACACCAAAATCTTCTAAAGAACTAATAATTTTATCTTCAATTTCGTAATAACCTAATTCAGAAAAATGCATTACAGCATCTGAATAATCTTGAATTTTATCCATATCTTCGCCCAGTGTTTCAGGATCAACACTCAAACGAGCTTTCAGATCACGATACAAATAAGCATCGTTGAGAATATAGTCCAATGCTGTTATTTCAGGATTTTGAGTATGATGTTCCTGCTGAGTCATGATGATGCGAGTCTCTTTTTTTAGTTCGATAACACCTGTAAAATCTTTATCTTCACCAGCAACGATACGAAAAAGAGATGTCTTCCCTAGTCCATTTCTACCTATTAATGCGACTTTTTCGCCTTCATTAATACTTAAAGATAATTCGTTAAAAAGATCTTTGGAGCCTATAGATTTATTTAAATTTGTAATTTTGACTAACATGATTCAAGTAATAATGTATAAAAAGTTTATGTGAAAAAGAATGCTAAAACGAACAGCTAAAGCCGCCCTATTTCATAACAATAATTGTCGGTAGATCTTCCCAATCAGAGAATACGACATAAAAAAAAGGATATATCAGATTGTACAGAAGATATCAATGTTTTACAATAAAAGACTGTATATCTAGTCACAAGATTTACCGCAAATGACACAAAGGGACACAGAGGGGAAATAGTTAAAAATTATGGCTCTTACCATGGATTATATAACTAGTACTTGACTCTGGTCTGTATTCATCGTGGTATATAAAGAAGTGAAGCATCGATAATGTAATACTGATACATTTTAATATTATGTTGAAGTTTTTTAAAGAATAAACTGCCTTTTCGTTGTTTGAGTGCTGTCGTTGGAATCTGGTAAGCACGAGTTTAGAAAAGGCTTGTTCTTTGGAGATACCTTTCTAACAAGAGAAAGGTATCTGAGAGAAAAAAAAGTTCTGGATAATTAACTACTTAATTCAGTAATACCCCGGCCGTAGTTTATCTTGAGCCTGTCGAAAGGCTGGGATGACGTGAAATCCTGTGCTATTATTGAATATATTATGAATGACAATTGTGTATTTATTTTTATAACTATTTGTTCGTTCGTAATTCGAGGGTCTTATAGAGGATACGTACTATTTCAAACTATAACCACCATCAACCACAAGCATTTCTCCTGTAATATAGCTTGCATCCTCCGAAGCTAGGAAGAGGATGGCTTTTGCGAGTTCTTGAGGTTCTGCGATTCTTTTTAGCGGAGTGTTTTCCATAAAAATAATCTAATAAGTCATCACCTACTCCATTCGTCATATCTGTATTTACATTGCTTGGTGCAACAGAATTTACTCGAATATTAGGTGCAAATTCCTTGGCAAAAGATTTCGTCATAGTTATCAAACCGCCTTTTGCAGAAGTATAAGCTAGAACTGGTGCGGCACCAGTAAATCCATACGTTGAAACTAAATTAACAATAGCCCCTGACTTTTTTTCCTGCATCAATGGAGCCACTTCCCTTATCATCAGGCAAGCACTAGTTTTGTTCATATTGTGGCCTTCCTTTAAGCGTCATTTTTATGATGATAATGTTGAAGTCATTTTTATAGCTAGCATTTCAAGCAGACGTTTACGAATAAATCCAAACGGAGTCTCTTCGGATTCTGTATGACTTCCCATATAGTATTTTACTTCTTTTGGCATCATGGTCGAATTACGCATTTTTTCAAATATTATCTTCGGATCTACATTAATATAATCAGTAATGAGATCTGGTCTGACATGTTGAATAAACGGCATCATGAAATTCAACAATTCTTGATCGCCTTTCGCTCTAAGAAGTAATTGCTCTACGTAATGAGTTAATTCCTCATTCACCACAAAAATAAATCTTTCAGGATCATCTTGTGCTAATGATAATCTCATTTCTAAACCAGTTGGATATCCAGCTTGACTATCACCACTAGTCAATCTTACAGGTGCGGAGACTCCTATATCTTCCAGCATCTGTTTTATCCTTTCATACAATCTAGTGTCAGTTTCACTATTAACAATCTTTTGATTAGTGTTTTTAATTTGCATAATGACAGCAGCTGGTAACTGTGGAACCCCCATTCCTTCAGCATTCATTGGATTTTCTAGAATTGATTTACGAATAGAGTTTAATGTAAGACCATCTTTTTGCACAATATTCATCAATAAATGCTGGATATAGTACGGACTTCCACCGGCAAATTTTTCCATAGATAATTCCAGACATTTTTGTATATTACCTTTTAGTACATCGTTAACATTTTTGATATCTGTAAACAATCTTTCGTCATCAATATAGTTCTTATCATAAAGCGAATCATTACTAAGTACTGGCACATGTAATGCGCCTCTACGATATTGTTCAGCAATTTCTTTAAGTACAGTTATGCTTACAGTTTTTCTAAGTTGCTCAAGTTGAGCGTTTGATATTGCTACACCTGCTCTCACACGTGTAGGTTTCATCCATGTAGGCAGTTCAACCTGCACATCTATGCCATTACTGTCTAGTATTGCACGAAGTGATGGGTGAACATATTTTAACAAATCAAAATTAGAACTATTTATTGATCCCAATGACAAGCCTCGTCTTCGTACCTCAGACCAACCATACTCTTGATGATTCAAAAAGCTTACTTGGAGAGTACCTTCTTTTTCATTACCTCGTTCATCAATTCCTACATATGTAATTGATATTTGATCTTTATGTTTTAATGGTTTTAAATTTTGTTCTAGATATACCATAGGGAACTGCGAAACTATAGATCTACCATATCTCTCAATAGCATTTGAAATTATTTTTTCCTGCCATGCACTTGGTAAATCACTGCTCAATGCAATACGAATCTTACTTCCATGAAGAGATAAATCTACGGTCTCTTCACTTCCGCCAAGAAAGACTAAATCAGTTACAAGTTCACCTTCTCTTTCAACTTCAATACGTGCATGAGTTTTTATACCATTTTTAAATCCTGTAATATCTATTATTTTTGCGACAAGAGCGACACTTCCAAATCCCCAGCCAATTCCCCCTTCAATATTTTCATTCGTTACTTTTTGTTGATCTCGTTCATTAAACTGAAATAACTTGTTTTTAATAACGTCCATATCCAGTCCATTACCTTGATCTTCAATTTCAAAAACGGTTACTTTATTACCATCTTTATCAGTTTCACTGACTACTTTCATTGATATTGGTAAACTAATATCACTTATATTTTCTTGTACAATAATTGTCGCGTCTCTCGCATTTTGAATTAATTCACGTACAAAAATATCCCAACTGACGTTTTGAGAGTGAACAGCTTTTGTAACAGCTTCTTTATCTGGAATAACAGCGACATATTTATCAAAAGGATCTATATTTTTTCTACGCCTTGCGATCATCTCTGATACTCTAATTCCGCTAAAATAAGACTCAACAATTAATTCCTGTGCTTCTTCAGATAAATGTATTTCATCTGACTGTAGAAAATCAATAACCTTTTGCGTTTGGGGCGAAATTGAATTTGGTGAATTAATAATCTCATTTGTTGTTTGCTCATATATATCTTTTAGTTCTTTTTTACTCATCAATGTACATATGTTTTTTGCCAAGGCTGCTGAATCCTTTGCTCCGCGATCAAGAATATGTAAATACACCGATAAAAAATTAATCTGATCAAATATTGTTTTTGGAATAATTGTAGACGTTTCAATAAAATACTTTAGATCTTTTATTCTATCTGGATCAGTTAATCCCAAATAAAAACAAACATGAAATATCTGATTTTGTTCTGCTAAATTTACTAACTCTGGATAATTTTTTGCAGCAAAAGAAAGCTGAAAATAGTATTTTGTTTCATCAAAATTACTTCCTAAGGCTCCTCTAATATTTCGATAGCCATCGCTAAAGGTTCCGTAAAGATCCTTTATGTCTGGAAGAGATAATAGCTGTGGCAAATAATAACCATTTGGTAGAAAGAAGTCTCTTGCATTATTCATCCCAAAGGATTCTAGATGCTGCAATTTACTTTTTTCTTCTTCTCTCAGATTTGCTAATGGTATTCTTAAGAGTTTAGGATTCTGAAAAACTTTTTCATATATTTCTAAAACTTGTTCAGGTTGTTTTAACTTTAGTTTGAATACAACACTCATAACTTGTGCTAGAGTTCTCTGCGTAATAACGTCTTCAAAATCAAAAAACTCATTTGCAAAAAAGCTCATAAAAACAGATCCTATTTTTTTATTAAGAAAATTTTGACTCTGTTCAAAATGAGATAGATAACCATTTACCTTTGGTTCATTTAATACCGGTGACAAGACAAACAATTGTTCAAATATTGATACTAGTTTTTTTTCTAATTCGATATTTATTTGCCACGACGTATTGGTTATAAAACGTTCAAAAGATAGTACAAAATCGGAAATAGAATAATGTTCTTGATTATTATTCGATGTGACATTACCATTACGAGTCTCTTTATATTGTGCGGACGGTACTATGTTTAGTACCTTTGAAAAAGCTTCGAGTACAATATTAATGTTTTCATAGGATTGCATCACAATATTTGGGTTTTTACAATATTTCGCTAAAAGTGAAATCATATCATCATTCATATCATTAAAACGAAGAGGTTTTGTTTCGTTTCGCAATACTTGATCCGCAATAATATGTAATATCCTACCTATTCTTTCTGTGTCAATATATCCAAAAGATGTACATTCTAACAATACTTCGATAGATTTGAGTGAGGAGGTACTATTTCTGCCGAATTGTTTTTCTACTAATTCAGAGAGTATGTTAATTTCAGATTTGAACTCTTTAGTACATGCGGGATTATTTAAGAACTCCATAACAACAATAGTCAGTCCATCAGCTCCATATTTAAAATTTGGATAGTTTGTATAACTGGAATTTGATATATTGAATTTATATTTTTCTATAATAGATGCAATTTGTGAAAGTGTTCGCATTATGCTTGGTTTTAATGCTGAGGTTAATGTGGTATTTCCAAGATACATACCTAAAACAGCTACAATAGTGCCTGAGTAATTATTTAATAAAGATTCTTGAAAAAGCACTGGTTGTATATCTTCCTGAATATTTTCAGACCAAGCGCGTTGTTCATCTGTTTGTAACGGAAGATTTTTCAAAATATTTCCACCAATTATAATCACATTTTCACCAAGATTAGACGAGAGATAAGGATTCTCTGGAGTATAATGTTTTTCAATCATAGATACCATTTGAGCATATTCTTTCACCATCTGCTCTGCCCACACTGCAATTTGAGGATTAGAAAAATCAGGAGATGATTTAAAAAAGACGTTTATGAACTTAATATACGAATAAAGTTCTTTTATCACTTCAGTATCTGGATAAAAAGAATATTTTTTAGGATTCTTCAAGTTTGTGACTCCTTGCTCAATATTCTCAACGAAAGATGAAAGACCTTTTTTATGTGCTTCAAAGCTTTTTTGAAAAACCTTCTGTTCCCATTCACTATTAAGAGTGAATGTTCCTGATTCCATAAAAGCTGTAAGTATGGAAAAATCAAAAGAAGGTTCTTTCATAGCTTTTTCTAGCAGTTCTCTAGCAAAAGGAGTATCAAATGATTTTATTTTTGAAAGAAAAATCTCATACATTGGATTACCTTTATCTTTCTCAGAATCAGATTTTTGAGAGTCAATTAATTTCAATATCATCTGCTGACCTGTTGGATGATTTAAAAATACTTTATTCAAATCTTCTATATGAATAGAACCAGAGTGAGATTGCATAGATATCAGACCATCAAGCAATCGTCCCGCACTATCTTTTCCCCATTGAGTACCAAAGTCCCATGGTAAACCAAAAAGTAATTGTGTCATTAATCTTTGCCTCTCCATTTCTTCATGTCTCTGCTCAAATCCTTTATTATTCATTTCATCTTCGGTACGTTGAGATTGAGGCTTGTCTATTTTTTCAAGTAAGGTATTAATGTATGCTTTAAGTGTAGTATTTTCTTCTGTCCTTTCGCCCCTTTCAAGCATCATTATTTCTTTTTTCACAATAAAATCCTTAAATGATTGATCCCAGTTAAATTCAGAAGTATTAGATTGTTCGGTGACTTTTGCCTCTACAGTCTTATTATCAGTTTCATTTTTTTGAAAATTAAAACGTCCAGAAGGCATAGTCCTCTTTCCTTCTATTTTTGCTGGGCTTTCATAATCATCCCAATGATTTACCATATGATTTAATACAGCCTGTCCTTCAGGGTCTTTTTGTAATTTTTCAAATGTGTTTTTGTCCAGATATAAAATTCCTTGAGATTCAAAAGAAAGCGGATGAAATTCACCATCACCATATTTCATATCTACCAAGTAAAGGCTTTGTATACGCCTGCCGAGCCACAAAGGTTCTCTAGTTCCAATAGATCTGGCATCAAAGTTAAATAATGCTTCATCTACAAATATTACATCTGGAGCAGAAATATGTTTGAATTCTTTATCATTTGGTAAAAAAGTAACACCGCTTTCTTCAAGAGTTTTCATTGTCTCTAATACCCTGGGTCGAAGAATTGTATTTGTCACTGTAATAAAATTACGATAATCTTCATTTTTGGTTTGACTAAGATCACCAGCCATAGCACGTAAACACCCTGAAATAAGATTATACGCCTTTATCCTTTCACCAGGATCTTCGATTGCTTCAATATCAGCGACAACTTTTTCCAGACTTGCCAGAAAAGAATTATCTTTCAAAATTTTGGTTCTTGATTCATCAAGAGTCACTGTATTAAATGCTATAACACAATGTTCTGCGGGAAAAGATTCGGACAATCTATTTGACAAATTATATGATTCAATTGTGATACCGCTAACCATCAATGATACACTACATTGTTCTGAACTGTTCTGAACTGTTCTGAACTGTTCTTCTTTAACTAGTAATTGTGCTTTATTTTCCTGATTATTTCTATTAAATGGTTTTGTGCTTCGACCAGGTGGTAGAAACTTTTCATACATTATTTGTTCAGCACTTGTACCTTTTTCATCACTAAATCCCTTTCCTTGATCTAAAACTTGATAACCATCATTACTTATTTTTATAAACACTTTATTATTATCACCAACAAATGCTTGGGCTCCATCAATTGTTTTAATATTTCTCGCCTCACTGTTTATTTCAATAATTTGTCCATCATACAAAACCATAATTGAGGTATCATAAGTATCTGAAAATCTTTTTGCTATTTCTTGTTTGAGAGCATATTTTTCCTGTATTGAAAGAGGTGTTTTTACTTCAAGAAAAGTGCCGTGTTCTGAGAGTGTTATATTTGGATCATCGATTTCAGTAATTAATGTGAGAGCCTTATTTGAGTAAAATTCTTGTGGCTTATTTTCTGGTGCAAAATAGAAATCAATTCCATTACTTTT
This sequence comes from bacterium, assembly GCA_037139335.1. Taxonomy (GTDB): domain Bacteria; phylum Patescibacteriota; class Dojkabacteria; order JAOAGR01; family JBAXGO01; genus JBAXGO01. Next base: position 1,305 of record JBAXGO010000005.1, on the reverse strand, counting down.
TATATGTCCACCAGCACATTTACCTTCTATATTTGATGTAACAAAAGCAAATTCAGAACCACGGCTTCTATATAGATATTGATAAAGCGATGTAATTCCTTTCCCAAATCGTCCTGTAACATCAACATCATAACTATCCCGGCTATTCGCAACAGCCTCAACAATCGTTTGCTCCAATCCTGCTTGTTGATTTACATGAGTATAAACGTCAAAAGGGCGAAATAGTTCTCGTCTTCTTCTGATATTAAGTGCATCAACCGTTTTTTTTTCAGTCCAGTTTGAATATTGTTCTGGATCACCCAAACCAGCATCTACATAACCGAGTAAAGTACTAATAGGATAAAAAATATTATCAGTTTTAGCTACTTTATTTTGGAGTTTTACAACTTCTTTAAGCTGAGATGTAGGCAAAATAGAAACAAGATCTTTTAAATGCCCTTCTCCATTTTGTAATTTATCAAGTATTTTTTTTTCTTCGCCGACTGCTATTTCAAATGCAGCTGAAGAGACTTGTTGCGAATGTTTTAAACGTAATTCTGGATTTTCCGGATCTTTCAAAAATTTTTTTGCATCACTACCTAATAATTGATTACGCACAAATTTCATTTTTGGATCTTTTAATAAAGCCCATAAATCTGAATCCGATATTGGAGATTCTATATTGTTTAGTCTTAAAAAAATATTCTCCACAATTTCTTTTTGTTGAGAAAGAGCTGGTGATAATTCCTGTACAACCACATCTAAACTATGATCTAGTTTAGAATTTCGAACAATTGATGGTTCTGAAGATAATACTGATTTAGGTTCTAATATATTTGACATTAACAATGTATGTAACGGATACAACAAGTATAGATAATATTAAATTAAAAGACAAACAAGATATTGATTTTAGACTTCTGTTGAAAAAAGGAGATTACAACGATACCTCCCATTTTTGTTATATCTGTTATCACACATTCAAATCGTTCCTTTATTCCCTATTTTAGCAAGTTCACCGAATTATTTAGTTTTATTAATATTTCCTGTGATAAGCTTCTTTTGTGCTTAGAAATCCTTCTTTTTAGATTTTTTCTCCATATTTTAATAATTTACCCAATACATCTTTCTATAATATTCCATGTTTCCCGTAAATAAAGATATACACCAATAACTTTCTTAATAAATATTGATAGCTTAAAAAACGTAGCATAGACTATAAAACACTCAATAAATATACTATTAAAACAATATTAGATTAAAAACAATAGAATTTGACAGTTGACTTTCAAGAGAAAAGTACCAGAGAGAAAAGAAACTGGATAA
>JBAXGO010000004.1:0-40062 GCA_037139335.1 bacterium | reverse complement strand
ACATCGGCGGTTAAAGACATAGAAGACTTGTCTTAAGATATGGGGACTTGACATTCCCTTGTTGCCCTTCCCTTGTTGCCCTTCCCTTGTTGCCCTTCCCTTGTTGTCTTTCCCTTGTTGTCTTTCCCTTGTTGTCTTTCCCTTGTTGTCTTTCCCTTGTTGTCTTTTCCTTGTTGTCTTTTCCTTGTTGTCATCCCAGCGAAAGCTGGGATCCAGTATTTCTGAATAATTCGTTTGTTTATTCAACACTTTCTTTTTCTTCTGATACCTTTCTCTTAACAGAAAGGTATCTCCAAAGGTCAAGAATTTTGTACGTTTGCTAATTCAGTCCTCTGACGCTGCACTACAAAATTCGGTTCTATAGTTTTTAAGAAAACTATACATTATTCATATTTATTAAAATCTTACCATCTTCGCTTCACTTTTAGCTGTGACAGCATTTGATGTATGTAACCCTGAGCACTTTCGGAGGGCTCAGTACAGGCTTTGTCGAAGGGAATGTCACCCTGAGCACTTTCGGCAAACTCAGTACAGGCTTTGTCGAAGGGAATGTCACCCTGAGCTTGTCGAAGGGCGACTGATGGAAATCCTACATCATGGTTCGACGAGCTCACCATGACAACTTTAAAATGTCACCCTTAGGGACAAAGAGGTTTTCTATTCGAGAAAATCAATTAAACCTATAAAATATTCCGACGAGATACCTCATAGCAACATTACAACTATATTTAAAATATCAATTATAAATTATTTGTTTCATTTCTTGTTTTTGCACATTGCTCACTTATTTTTTTAATACAACCGCCTCGAGTACCTGTACCTACAGAAGGTATTGTAATTCCTTTCGTAAGCATTGCAACAACTCTTCGACCTCCAAGATTAAGAACATAATCATATCCGACCTCGCTAAGAGCCTCTTTTAATAAATCATTACCTTTTGAAGAGCTTTCAGCATTAGCCATAAATAATAAAAATAATCTAAATTTAATCGATTATATTACTTGTCTATTTTTCGGCAATCTTTTTATATAGCTGACATTATGCAATAATTGTGTTCTATGGGGATAAATTTAGAAAAAGGGCAATTAGCTCAGTTGGTTAGAGCGCACGATTCACATTCGTGAGGTGACAGGTTCGAGCCCTGTATTGCCCATTTTAAAATTTCCATTCATTAAAATTTACGAACCTATTCTCAATTCTAAATGCTGATGTGAAATTTACATTACTAATTTTTTTTGAAGTTACATAAAAGAGATATGGATTGTAAAGTGCAATCACAGGAGCATCTTCATAAAAGACCTTTTGAAATTGGTTATATGGAGTTTTTCTAGCATTTTGATCAGTCTGTTTCCTACCTTGAGTGAGATAGTTATCTACCCTAACACTTGAATAGCCAGAAAAGTTCAATCCATAGGTACCTTTATTGTAATCTGGAATTTTCGTACTATGCCACTGAGAAAATTTATCTGGATCCAGTCCAGAATCTACAGAATAAATCATTGCTTCATAATTTTTTGTTAAAACGACAGAATTGTAAAAAAGATTAAACTTTCTTTCATTATCTATTATTTGCGTATCACTTATAGCCTTAATATTCATTCTAATACCAACTTTTTTTAAGTATTCCTGAATATATTCAGCTTGTTTCTTCCTAATAGAAACATCTGGAATTGATATAGTGAATGCAATTTCAACACCATTAGCTTTACGGTAATCACCATCTTTTGCATATCCCGCTTGATCCAAAATATCATTAGCCTTTTGTATATCTATAGGATAAGTATTTGCATTAGGATTAAAAGCCCATGAGCTTTGAATAATTATACTTTGACGAGGCACACCAACATCTTGACTGATACCATTACGGTCAATTGAATATGATATAGCTTTTCTAATTATTGGATCTTTAATTATTGGAGAACCCGTATCAGTTAGGTTAAAATATATCGCATAAAGCTGTCTAGGTAGAACAAATTTGGAAACAGTTGTGTAGTTTTTTTCTGCAATTTTTTCTAGTGTTGAATATCCATCAATAACACCTGAATTCAAGGCTTTTTCTAATTCACCTTGAGTATCAAAAAATACAAATTTTAATTTTCTATTAGAATGATTTTTCAAAGTTATATCTTTATCTGTAATGGAAAATATTTCCCAATCGGTACTACTAATAGGATTTTTTGCAAAATCAGTCTTCATCAAAACATCATATCGAACAACTAGATTTTTAGCAGGTAATACAGGCCAATACAGTGTTTCCAAAAAGGCACTATTGGGTACATCAAGAGTAAAGGAGAAATTTAAATCATCGACAGCTTCTATTTTCACCCCTTCTGTAGAACTGTAATAAAGTCCTGAGACTCCACTATTTTGGATTGAGCTAAAAGTTTCGACCACATCTGCCGAAGTAATCTTAGTACCATCACTCCACTTTCTATCTTTTAACTTAATATTAAATTTTGAACCACCGCTTTGAGCTTCATACGATTCAGCTAAAATACCAACTGGATTTCCAGAAGTGTCAGTAGAAAAAAGCGGATCAAATAGAAGATGAGTTACATCTCTATTCAGCTGTGAGAATGGTTTTTCTAATGGAAGTTGTGGCAGAGGATCGATACCGGTTAAATTACCAATGACACCTTCTTTATATATTTTTTCGGCATTTTTGAATTCAACATTGTCTATTCCTTGCACGATGGAATAAGCAATTGGCAGACTAATTATTAATGCAATAATTATAGAAAACAAAGGCTGGATTCTATATAAGACATTCCAAATTGCCTTCAGAAAAATTAACGGTTTCGAAAAATATCTCCCTATGGAAAACTTTTTCAAAATATTTTTTGATAATTTAGACCTTATTTGTCTAGCCATATTAATGCAATGCTACTTACAGCGATTAAAGCTATCAATACCATTGTTGCATACATAAGAAATTTTTCCAGTCCCCTTCTCTGTCTGAAAGTTTCACCACCAGAAGTAAGACCACCAAACGTAGGAGATAAACCGACACCTCTAATCTGCAATATGATTGAGATAATCAAAAGTACAGATAAAATAATTTGTAAGTATGAAATAAATTTAATCATAGTCTTTAATAATAATACATGTGAATTTTAACACATGAATAAAGAAAAGGTTAGTATTCTAGTAATTTTTGTAAAAAATCCGACTTATCCACAGCGTATACGAAACCCGATGCAATTAGAATTCCTTTTGCACCATATTTTATAGCCATTTCTACATCTTTTTTCGTCTTCACACCTGCCCCAACAAGTATGTCGTAAGATGGAAAGTTATCCACAATAGATTCTATATCATCACCATGGCTCTGCGACACAGAAACATTTCCCCCTATTAAAGATGGTGGTTCATAAGCAATATATTTCGGTGTAAACTCAGTATTTTTTTGGACATCTAACTTCAGCTCTAGTAAGTCTGCAGCACATAAGCATAAATTGATTTCGTCATCAATTTTATTATATTTATAAATATCACTTATTTTGTGTTCTGCATGATTAATTAATGAACCTCTAACTCCAATTTTTTTCAAAGTTTCTAGAGTTAAAAAGCCAGTATTAGCACCTCCCTGCTGATAATCTACATGTTGCGACCATATTTCAAAATTATCTGATTGAGGATAATGCTGAATTACATTTTCTAAATCTACTGTTTGAGGACATATAATAATTTTATTTTTTGAATGAAGAGAAAATTCATATGCAGATCTTGCACATCGTAATGCCTCAATACCTAAAGATTCATCATAAGTTTTGAAATTTAAAATCACAACCATTATAAGTTTATTACTATAACCTTAGTTTTCATCATACTTAATAAAGCATCTTTCAATCCAGCATTTCCCATACCTGAATCTTTAATTCCTGGAAAAGGAAAGTTATCGGGCCCTCTATCGCTTTTTGCATTGATTTGTACAGTTCCTGCCTCAATATTATTAGCTAGATACATTGCCTTATTAATATCTTGAGTAAAGACATCAGACTGCAAGCCATATTTTGAATCATTCACTGTAGAAAGAGCTTCTTCCATATTTTGAACTCTAATAATTGGTAGCACTGGCCCGAAAGGTTCTTCGGAATAAATTCTCATTTCTTTCGTGACATGGTCCAAAACAGTTGGATAAACTACAGATCCTTCACTATATCCACCACATAAAAGCTCAGCACCTTTATTTTTTGCATCATTAATTAACTCCATTACATACCCCATGCTTTTTAAATCTATTAATGCGGTAATATCAGCGTCTTCTTCTGCCTTTCCAACTTTCAATTGAAATACACGAGTTAAAATATTTCCTATTAATTCATCAGCAACACTATCCTCCACGACAACTCTTTTTACAGCAGTACATCTTTGTGCAGAGTATGAAAAACCGCCTTTCACAATTTCATTTGCAGCTTTGGCAACATCTGCATCAGCAAGAACTAAAGCAGCATCTTTACCACCTAATTCAAGATAGACAGGACATTTAGCTAATTCCTGAATATGACGGCCAATTTGCGTAGAGCCAGTGAATGCAATCATATCTACTTCTTTATGAGAAAGCATGTAATCACCTATTTCAGAAGATTTTCCTGTTATGAAATTTACGACACCTGCTGGCATTATTTCAGAGAATATTTTCATCATCAAATAAGCACTTATTGCACCAGCACTTGCTGGTTTGAATACAACTGTATTTCCAGTAGCCAATGCGGGGGCTATTTTGGTAACGGCTAGATTAATAGGATAGTTAAAAGGACTTATGGCTAAAACAACACCAAGAGGTTCGTAAGTTACAATGGCTGTCTTTTGTAAGTGATTAATACCAGGCATCCTATCTCCATCCACCAAACGTCCTTCTATTGTTCTATAAGTATGTGCTGTAAAAAGTATGTATTCTGCACTTCTTTCAACTTCCTTAATACAATCTTTCATTGGCTTGGAAATTTCTGAACAAAGTAATGCTGCGATTTCATTTTTTTTCTGAAGTAATGCTCCAGCAACTAGTTCTAATTTATACATTCTTTCGTGAGCAGAAGTGTTTTTCCATGTTTTGAAAGCTTGTTTGGCTGAAGAAAAGGCATTATCTACGTTTTCAATTGTAGCTATAGAAACATTACCTACGACTGAACCATCCATTGGATTAAGTGATGATGAATATTGAGAAGTCTCAATTTCTTCATTATTTATAATAAGTTTAGTATACATTGGGCAGTTATATTCAATATAATTATATTAACATGATTTTATCCAGCCAACCAACAATACGGTTTGCTTGTAAATTTTATTTTGAAGAGAATTGGATCATTACTTTTTTGTAATTTTTTTTCTGAAATATTCTTTACCACTTGCTCAAATAGTTTAGCGTTATGTCTCCTGTTCTTACGAAGTTTGCATCCTTCGCTGACATTCTTAAATATATAATTGCTGTTTGACCTGCAGTACTCCAGCTGGAAGTACCAGTTAATGAAGCTTTACTAATTCCTAATGTCGTCCATGTTGCGGAAGTTCCAGAAACATTTGATGTACCAGAATAAACTGCTGTAGAACTACTAGTTAAATAAATTCTAGCATCTATTAAATTTGATACTGCACTTGTTGAATTTGTAAGATAATCAATTTGTACTGCATTACTTGTAGTCCAATCTGAGAAATCATCTGGGAGAGTGACTCTTACTGCTACAGTATAATAATTTAATGAAGTTTGAGTTGATGACCATTGATAATAAGTTCTAAAGGCATTGCCTGTTGAAGTTTCTGAATCTGATACCATAGCTCCTGTTGTCAAAGTATCTGTTCCAGCACCATAGAATTTAGTTAAGACTGCGCCTTGATATTCAGGACTCAATCTAACTAAACGAGTATGTCTAGCACTTCCGCTCAAATCTGTTTCTGATGTAAATGTGATTTTTGAACCTGTTCCTGTAGCTCCCATCGTGACAGCTCCGTTACTAGCCACTCCAGCTGTCAAATAATTACTGACATCATAACCAATTCTAAGCTGTGGTGAAGTTGCCGACATTACATCTAAAGAAGCATTAGGACTTGTGGTACCAACACCAACGCTTCCTGAGGCTACTAACAATGCATAGTTATTCGTAGCACCGCTTGCTGAGAAATAACCTCCGACATTCGTCGTTCCTGCTCCTGTATTGGTTACATACATTCCATAATCTGTGCCTGTTGTAGCCCCTGTCTGAGAAATTTTTAATACAGATTTAGTATCTGTTGTTGATAATGACGTCAACGTCATAGCATCACTTGTTCCTGTATATGTTTGAGTATATGTTCCTGTCCCCGAATTCATTGCTATATTTTGGTTCGCTCCTACCGTAAAAGCTCCATTGGAAGTAATTCCACTTGTTGCTGTTATTAATCCGGAGATTGTTGGTGTTGCTGTCCAAGCAGTACCTGTCACAGTTAAATTTCCCCCTAAGTATGTATTTCCTCCCGCGACATATATTGAATACAGTGTTGTATTGGCTAATGTTCCAGGATCAGCTATGTATAAACCTGTCCATGTACATGATCCTCCAGTACAGGCTGTTAATGTTGGTGCTGATATATTTAATGCATTTATTGCCTTCGTTCCTGTTGCTCCTGTTGTGTTTAGTTTCGAATTTAAATTTAGAACATTTACTGTAGATAAACCTGACGTATTACTTCCTGATTGACTTGCTCCAAATGTTGCTAAACTTCCTGTGCCTCCTGCTCCAGGGTTATATACTGTACTCGTTGATCCTACTGCTAATATGCCTCCGGTTGTTGCTGCTGTTGTGTTTGTTCCTAGGCTTAAGGCTGTCTGTGTCGTCAATGTACTCCAGTTCCATGTCTGGGCATATGTTAGATTGTCTATCGCTGTTGGGGAACTTGTGGCTGCTGTTATACTCGATAAAGCGGAGGATGAACAACCAGTACATGAAGTTACAGTCATATTACCCGCGCTATCAACTAAGAATTTTTGCACTCCACCGTATGAAGCCTTAATTAAATTTGTTGTAAGACCTGTAGTAGTAGTATTTGTAGTATCTAGATTCAATATATTGAAAGTGGTATTTGTATTACTTGCTCCAGTTGCCAGTGTAGGCTTTATATTTACAAATGGATATGTTGCTGTAGTTGTATTATTTTTGGTAATAGAACCTGTAAATGTTGCAGCAGCAATAGTCCCTGTCGTTGTAGTACTAGTAATATCTGTAGCTCTAACATCTAACATAGCATTAGCTGTCGTAGCCCCCACTGAATCTATGGTAAAACCGGAACCATTAATTAAAGAGGCGAATCTACTATCTGTATTTAAATAGACATTGTTTGCGTTATGTGAATTGATAGAAACAGATGAACCACTATTAATTCCCAAAGAAGTGCCAGATCCATTTATACAATTTCCATTACAATCAGTTGCTCCTCCCAAATACATAATACCTGTTGAATCTACAACAAATTTACTTGAATTATTAACCATAGTATCTATCAACATACCTGAGAAACCTGAAGGAGCGTTTATTCCCAATCCAGTACCCGAAGTACTCCAGTATGTTGACGTAGTACCTGTTGGTTCAATTAACAATTGTGGTTTTGTAGTTGTTGAAGTACCGCCTGAATACCAAGTTCCAGTTAAAGATAGTGGAGGAGCACTTGCAGCACCATTAACTGCGACTTGAGTTTTTCCACCGAAGTAATTACTACCACCAGCACTATATATTGAATACAGTGTTGTATTGGCTAATGTTCCAGGATCAGCTATGTATAAACCTGTCCATGTACATGATCCTCCAGTACAGGCTGTTAATGTTGGTGCTGATATATTTAATGCATTTATTGCTTTCGTTCCTGTTGCTCCTGTTGTGTTTATTTTCGAATTTAAATTTAGAACATTTACTGTGGCTAAACCTGACGTATTGCTTCCTGACTGACTTGCTCCAAATGTTGCTAAACTTCCTGTGTTTCCTGCTCCTGGGTTATATACTGTATTTGTTGAGCCTACTGATAATATGCCTCCTGTTGTCGCTCCTGTTGTATTTGTTCCTAAGCTTAAGGCTGTCTGTGTCGTTAATGTACTCCAGTTCCATGTCTGGGCGTATGTCAGATTGTCTATCGCTGTTGGGGAACTTGTGGCTGCTGTTATGCTCGATAAAGCGGAGGATGAGCTTCCTGTAACCCAAGATAATGTACCAGTACCATTGGTTTTTAAAAACTGACCATCAACACCATCTGCCGAGGGCAGAGTCCATAAAACATTTCCAGATAAAGCGGAAGGAGCTTGAAATCCTACATAATTACTACCGTTTGCACCATCTTCAATCAATCTTACTTGCCTTTGGTCAAAGGAAAAAGCACTTCCAGTAATTCTTTTTCTCGGTGACAAAACATCAGTTCCAATAGTAACTTCCATCCACATATCTGTATTGAAATCGACACCTGTAAGATCATTAGTACCAGTTAATGCTGTAGTATCACCTATTGGAATATTAAAAACGCCATTGGTGACTGTAATATTTGTTGCAGTTGGGGAAGAGCATCCCTTAGTACCTCCAGTTCCCGCAAGTGTATACAAACAGCTACCTCCAGTTAATGCACTCATAAACCTTATTTTGAAGGCGTACGAGCTACCATCGGCAACATTAGTTCCATCCAAATTTGTCAGTTTTCCCTGATAGTTAATAATAGGCGTAGCTGCTCTCAACGGGTTAATAACCGCTGTAAAAATTAATATCATCAATAATATCAATCCTAATTTGTATTTTCTAACAAACGCAGAAAATAAAGACATAAAAATATGTTATACCTATTAACAAAATATCAATATTGTTGTAAAAAATCAATCCATAAAAACAACAATAAGGACAGTTTTTAATTACAATTAATATATTAATTATATTAATTAGATAAAATTTTCATGTTATACTAAAGAGCCATGGAAGATAAATATTCAAAAGAAAAACTTTTTCAAAATTTAATTAAGGGTCACGAATCTTATAAGTCCAAAAGATTACAAGACGCATTCGAATGGGCTTATACTTTGCACAACATTCAGCAAAGAAAATCTGGTGAACCCTACATCATTCATCCAATAGAAGTTGCTAAAGATTTGATGCTGCTTAACATGGACGAAGACACCATCATTGCATCCCTGCTTCATGACGTAATCGAAGATTGCAGTGTACATTATGACGAAATAAATAAAAAGTTTGGAATAACGGTAGCAGATTTAGTAAAAAGCGAAACAAAAGTAGACGAGCTTACTACAAATTCTGACGTAAAATTTGAGGATTACGAAAATCTTAGACGCATGCTTTTCGCTATGACAGACGATATACGTGTCATAATTATCAGATTGGCAGATAGACTGCATAATATGAGAACTATCACTTACCTCGCTCCAGAAAGACAAATAACTTATTCCAAAGAGACATTAAATGTATACGTTCCACTTGCAGAATATATAAATATAGGAGTATGGAAAAGAGAACTAGAAGATATTGCTTTCAGAGTTGTAAATCAAAACCAATATCATTATTTAGAAAAACTAATCAAAGAAGATCCTAGAAGCAGTGAACAAAATATTTTTCTAGTAAAAAAAGAATTAGAAAATTTAATGAAGGAAAATAAAATTCCTTGTGAAATTTCAGGAAGAGTAAAAAGTGCGGCATCACTTCATAACAAAATTATGAAATATTTGAATAAAAATAAAATTGATGTTTATTCAACAAGTGAAATACACGATTTACTAGCTGTCAGATTAATTACACATAACAATAATGTAATTGATTGTTACAAAGCACTTGGAGCGATTCACTCAATATATGAACATATTCCATCTGAATTTGACGACTACATATCCAGACCAAAAGATAATGGATATCAATCACTTCAAACAGATATTTATATCAAAGATTTAATAGTAGAAGTGCAGATTCGCACAAAAAAGATGCATGAATTCAATGAATATGGAGCCGCCTCACACATAGCTTATAAAATAGGTGATGATAAGACAACTAATGCTTTTTCATGGGTAAAAAATTTAGTTAAGTGGCAAGATAAAAAGAAAAAAGATTATTCAATTAAACACGTACTTGCAGATAAAATATTTGTATTTACACCAACTGGCCAATTAATTGAAATGCAAAAAGGTGCAACAGTAATTGATTTTGCATACAGAATTCATACCCGATTAGGAAATTCATGTATTGGCGCTAAAGTTAACGGAAAAATAGTTACACTAAATACAAAAATCGATACAGGAGATGTTATAGAAATAATGTCATCAAAGAATAAAAATATTCCAAGCCAAGAATGGGAAAGTTGGGTACTCCCCAGAACAGCAGGAATAATTAGACGTGAATTATCTAAACTAGATAGAGATAGTCAAGTAATAGCAGGGAAAGAAGACTTCAAGCAAAAGCTTTTTGATTTAAAGATGGAAATTTCTCAAAAAGAAATAGATCAATTAGCAAATGAATATTCTGGCGGAGATGAGGAAGAGTTTTTTAGAAGAGTTCATCTCAGAATGATAAATCTTTCATATGCTCTCAAAACTGTATTGAAAAAAAGCGATAAGGAAAAAACAAAGCCAGAATTCAACCCCGATTATGTTAAAGAAAATAGTGATGCAAAAAAATACACAATTCTTGTAAAAGGTCACAAAGGAATACAATATTATTTAGCAAAATGTTGCTCACCAACACAAAAAGATAAAATAATCGGCTTTACATCGCTAGAACACGGCGTCACAGTTCATAAAACAAACTGCCGAGAATTAAAGAGCCTACCAAAAGAGCGATTAGTCGATGTGGAATGGAGAGAAGAAAGTTAAAAATAAAAGTTTGGAAATATTCAATTTCAATATGATGCTTTCACAATAATTATTGATATAATAATCCCCCATAGATAAACTATGAATTGAAATTTGAAAATTTATTAGAAAAAGTGACACCAGCATTACTCAGATATAAACAATTAAAAGAAGAAAATCCAACAACAGTTTTACTTTATAGAATGGGAGATTTTTACGAAGCATTTTTTGAAGATGCGGTAACTATTTCCAGGGTTCTGGACATTGCTCTCACATCCAGAGACAAAGGCCCTAACAAAACTCCAATGGCTGGACTTCCCTATCATGCTCTGGAAGCATATCTAGGAAAATTAATTGATGCTGGATATAAAGTAGCAATTGCAGAACAAGAAGAAACAAAAGTAGTTGATGAAACTTCAGGAAAAACTAAAATAGTTATCCATAGAAATCTAGCAAAAATAGTTACACCATCAACTTATGAAAGAGAAAGTGACTATAATGCGCACTTTTTAGTCAGCATAAGTTTAGATAATACGAAAGAATTTATAGTTTCCAAAGATAAGTCAGTCAAATTAGAAATAAGTTTCTCCTGTATAGATCCGAATGGATCAAATTTTTGGACAACAACTTTTGAATCTATTCAACAATTAGACAATGAATTATTTAGGTTAAACCCATCAGAAGTTTTGATTCAGACGATTTTATTGAATAATATAATGAGTCTAAATTTCATATCTAAAAATCCTCAGTCAATTACTACAGTTGATAAGGCAAGTTTTATTAACAGTGAAAATACTTTGAAACATTTTAAAGTAAAATCTTTGAGAGCCTATGGGATAGAAACAGAACAAGAAATACTAGCTGCGAATGCTTGTTTTAACTATATTGAGCAAACACAGCACTCTTCACTTTCACACATACATACTATTCAGCACAAGGTATTGAATTCCAGAATGCGTGTTGATAGCAATACAATTAGAAATTTGGAAATAGTTTCTCCATCTACTCCAGGAGGAACATCTTTAATGCAGATTTTGGATAATACGCATACACGAGGCGGAAAGAGGCTTTTAAAAGACTGGATAACAGCGCCACTATCTGAATATTCAATGATTACTGAAAGATTAAATTCTATAAAATATTTATATTCAAATGATAATACTGAAATAATCAGTCAGTTGAGTCATATTTACGATTTGGAAAGAGTTTGTGCCAGAATTAGTTTTAATAGTGTTTCACCAAGAGATTTGATTTCATTAGCACAATCAATCGAATATGCATCTAAACTTCCTGATTATTTGCCTGATACAAGAGGCAATAACATTGAAAAAATAAAATTTTCAATTTCAGATTCGACAAAGAAGTTAAGCGAATTAATCGATATAATTAGAAAATCACTTATTGATCCAGCTCCCTCTGCTGTGAAAGATGGACATTTCATAAAAGATGGCGTTAGTAGCGAATTAGACGATCTGAGACAAATTACATCAGATAGCAAAAAATGGTTACGCAATCTGGAAATTATGGAACAGCAAAAAACTGGTATCAATACTCTGAGAGTTAAATATAATCGCGTATTTGGGTATTTTTTGGAAGTTTCCAAAGGGCAAATTAGTAAAGTACCCGAAACATATATCAGGAAACAAACTACAGTAAATGGAGAAAGATATATTACAACAGAGTTAAAAGAAAAAGAGTCAATGATTCTTGGTGCAAAGGATAGAGTTATTGAGCTAGAAAATGAACTTTATAAAGAATTAATTGAAAAGACAAAAAAATATACCAACGAAATTATTATTCTTCAAAATTCATTATCTGAATTAGATGTATATGTTTCTTTGACTACTGCATCTCAAATGAATAATTACTGCTTCCCCAACTTCACAAATGAAGAAAAGAAATCAGCAGAAATACATGCCATAGATGCCAGACATCCTATGATTGAAAGAATAACTAAAGAAACATACATATATAATGACATTCACATTCAAAGCGGTGAAATGATTTTAATAACTGGTCCAAATATGGGCGGTAAATCTACATATATTAGAATGGTTGCATTGATAGCTTACATGGCTCATATAGGATGTTATGTCCCTGCGAAGGAATGCACAATTGGAGTTATCGACAGCATATTCACAAGAGTTGGAGCATCAGATGATATTTCAAAAGGAGAAAGTACATTCATGGTAGAAATGACAGAAGCTGCGAACATACTCAGAAATGCAACAGAAAAATCATTAGTAATTCTTGATGAAATCGGCAGAGGGACAAGCACATACGATGGAATGTCGATTGCATGGGCCATAGTTTATTATATGCATGAACATATAAGGGCAAAAACACTTTTCGCTACGCACTATCATGAATTAACAGTATTGGAAGGAGAATTAAATCGTATGAGCAATTATACAGTCGCAATCAGTGAAGATGATGGTGAAGTAGTATTTTTACGAAAAATAAAAAGGGGAAAAGCAGAAAAATCTTTCGGTATTCATGTAGCTAAATTAGCTGGATTGCCACAAGAAGTTTTGGATAAAGCTACAGAGGTACTGACTAAACTTGAAGTTGGAGATAATGATAAAGACTCGATTGAAATAGAAAGACAAATGGGATTATGGGAATTTGTTCCAAAAGATAAAAATAAAATTAAAGAAGAAAAACCAGTTGCGAAAGATAAAATATTGAACGAAGAAAATGATATTATTAAATATATTAAAGACATCGATATCAACAGTTTAACCCCTGTAAATGCGTTAATAAAATTAGAAGAAATTAAGAAAAAATTAGTTTCGTGAAATATTTGCCTATAAAGTAAATATGCACTATTATTATTCAGATTGATTTTAAGAATGCCAACAAATAACCAAGCTGCTTCAACGCAAGATATTCAAGCTCTAAAAAAGCAAATAGATGACCTACAATCGAAACTTGAAAGAGCTAATAAAGTAACAACTGCGTTAATAGCTGGAGATCGAGAAGAAAACTTATTGTTTAAATGGAAAGCTCCGACTAGACTTTATTTGAAAAGAGATAAACAGTGGTATTTAACTATATTATTGATATTTTTAATAAGTGCGGTATTTTTACTCTATATTAAAGAATATGTATTGATACTAGTTATTCTTTCAATTCTTTTTGTACTGTATGTTTCGTCTGTTGTACCACCAGAAGAAACTGAGCACCAGATTACAACTCTAGGCATTAGAACTTTAGGTGAATTGTACACATGGGACATGATGAAAGACTATTGGATATCTTTCAAAAATGGAAGAGAAGTTTTGAACATTGATACAAATATAACATCACCTACTCGATTGTTATTTTTATTTTCTTCAGAAGATAAGCCAAAAATAATCGAGGTACTAAAACAAAAGTTAGCATATATGGAAGCACCTAGAAAACAAGGTAAAGTCACGCAAATATCTGAAGGGATATATATTCCTCTATCAGATGTCGAAGCCACAATGGTAAAAAGAATCGTCAGCTAATTTTTCACAATTCCAAATTACAAAATCGAATAAGCTCTTTATAATAAGCGATATATAGTTAATAATTGTTTATTCAATACTTTCTTTTTCTAAGCCAACGACTTTTAGCCTATTTCTGAGAAGGGTGACTGTCGGAAAAATACAACATCATGGTTCGACAGAGCTTGTCCTGAGTTTATCGAAGGGCTCAGGGTGACAACAAGAGTACATGGATTCCTGCTTTCGCAGGAATGACAGATGCTCGGAAGAGGTGTGCCGAAGGCGGGGTGTGTTCATTTTCTCTCTCCTAGTCCCCTCTATTAAGAGGGGTGCCGAAGGCGGGGTGTGTTCAGTATATTCTCCCCTTTTATAAAAGGGGAGATGTCACGCTCAGCGTGACAGAGAGGTTATTGTTTTTTTCACATTCTCACCTTTTATGAAGTGATAGCTCGAATTATTTTATTTATTTAAACTAAAAAATACTAAACCTTTCGATAAACTCAGGCAGGCTCTGCCTAAGAAGCGCCCCCTCTTATATTAAGAGGGGGAAGTTATCGTGACGGTGAGAGAAAATAATTTCCCTTTAATTGTACCTCGGCTGAGGATAATACATCGCAACTAATTTCTTATACTTACTTTTATTAGTAACTAACATTATTAATACTATTAATAATGCTATAAAAATAACTCCTGTAATGGATCCGCTTACTATACCTGCAATTAAAGTTCCATCATTCTTATTGTCTGTTTTTTTATTATCCGCACTATCAATTGCATTTGCCTTATTGTCTGTTGCTGACTTAGTTAATTTATCCAAATCCTGAATAGCAGGATTTATGACTTCTACTTTAGCAAAATTATCCAAGGCTGAATAATATTTTTTTTCGTAATATGCATTCACACCACTTACCCATAGATTTGTAACATTATTCAAATCATTCTTAAGATTATTCTTATCCATTAAGCTTACTAAATCTTTAATATCTCGACAAAAATTAATTGCTCCATATGTATCGCCACTTATCATCGATGCAATTCCAACCACATTACCATTAATATCATAACAAGGACCACCGCTATTGCCATGATTAACGGATGCATCAGTCTGAATTAATGTATGACCAGATTGATCTTTCTTGATAGCACTCAAGACACCACGAGTAATAGTCTGTTGAGAAGTAGAAGATAAATCAGATAAGCCTTGATTCAAAATATCATCTGTTCCAGTGCCTGGAAATCCAACAACAAGAAGTGATGATCCTGATGTTACATTATTTATATCTCCTAACTTGGACTCTAATAATGTATCGCATTTCGTATCAGCTGTAATGATTGCTACATCTGATGTTGTAAATTTACCAGTAATCAAAGCTTTGGGATCAAAATCCATAGCCAATACTTTAGCTGGTATAGCCTTTTTTTCTTCTGTCGCCGCAGTTTTTTCATCAAAGAATGTTGTGTGATCTAAAGGGACATCCAATTTTTGAACAAAAATTTTTGGTTCGCTAAATTTATAATCAATAACTTTATTCTGCAAAAGTTCATAAACAAAATTAAAGACATAGCCTTGCAAATCTTTATCATTAGGATTTGAGATAAATTTACTTGCTTGTTGAGATGTAATATCGCCATTAGTTACTGCCAATTGAAGAAAATCAGAGACAAAAACATTATAAGCATCTTGAGATGATGCAATCTGAGATATGAAATTTGATTCAACATCAGAAACGACAACATGACCATTTGTTCCTAAATGACATTTATCATCTATGACAAATCCTGTACCTGTACTACCAATACAATCCGAAATTGTTTTACCGCCAAAAGCTTTGTTATACGCTGGAAGATTAGAAACAGAATTAAATGAATAAGATCCACAAGATTTATTATAAATTCGATAAACA
The DNA here is from genome assembly GCA_037139335.1 of bacterium. Classification (GTDB taxonomy): domain Bacteria; phylum Patescibacteriota; class Dojkabacteria; order JAOAGR01; family JBAXGO01; genus JBAXGO01. The sequence goes on along the minus strand of JBAXGO010000004.1, from coordinate 23,893 downwards.
CTACTTCTTGTTGATACAATTGCTTTTTCCGATGCATCAACAGCACCTTGATCCGAAGCTCCTTTCACAGCACCTGAATTAGCAGAAGTTGTATACTTTAAAGAAACTAATATTGTATTTACAAGCTGATTTGCTCCACTTATTTGATTTACAGTATGAAGATTTACAATATAAAAAAGATCATTATCTTGAACAAAATAATACGTATCATATAAACTTTTATTCGCAACAGATTTAGCAAACTTAGAAGTCTCAGTACTTATGTATTTATAATTATTTCCATTAACTTTTAATACTCCTTCCTCAATAAATTTAGAACCATTAGAGAGAATTTCCTGTTTTTTAATATTATAATAATCATCAATACTTCTATTATTCTTTGGCTCTGATGAGAAATACACTTTTCGAGAAGCTAATACGGATGTACTTACAGCCACAATATTATCTGACTTTTCGCTTAATACAACTTGTCCGTCGACGATAGCTGGAAGTGCCCACAAAGCTGAATCATATGTGAATTCATAATTTCCTAGTTCGAAAAAATATGTTTTATTATTTGAATTTAAATCCAAATTTGAAACAGCAGGATTTATTAAATTATCAAATGTATTTACCGCAGCCTTATTATTATTTATTAATGTGCCATTACTAAGTATTAGAACAGAAGTTAAAATAATCGATGCAATTAGAAGAAATGATAATAATGCAGATGTAAGCTTCAATAATTTAATTTTATTAGCTAACTTAGATAAATTAATTTGCGGATTTTGTTGAGGTACTTGTTGATAATTCTGCTGAGGAATAAACTGATTGTTCTGTTGTAAGGGATTATTTTGATAGCCAGGAAACACGCTTGGACTTTGGTAATTCGGCATCTTACAATTTAATTATTTAAATTAGAAAATACGTACATATACTACTATATGTTATTTAATTTATTTAAATATAATGAATATAAAGATTTTATTCAATGTTTAAAGTTTGTATATATAATAGTATTATGAATTACGATAAATTTTAAAAAAATATTTTGGATTTAACATATAAATCAACGAGAGAATCTTTCGGAGATACAATTATAGAACTAGGAGCAAATGATAATAATATAGTTGCTATAACAGCAGATCTTGCCGAGTCATTAAAGTTAACTAAATTCCGCGATATGTTCCAAGATAGATTTTTTGATGTTGGTGTCGCAGAACAAAATATGATGGGCATAGCAGCAGGAATGGCATTGGACGGAAGGATTCCATTCGTTGCGTCATTCGCAGTATTTAATCCTGGTAGAAACTGGGATCAAATCAGAGTATCTGTAGCCTATAACAATGCAAACGTAAAAATCATTGGTGGCTACGTTGGTTTTTCAAACGGCAAAGACGGAGCTACGCATCAAGCATTGGAAGATATAGCTTTAATGAGAGTTTTACCAAACATGGTAGTTATTGATACTGCCGATTACATTCAAACTTCTATAGCGATCAAAGCCGGATATAATCACAAAGGACCAGTATATTTCAGAATCAGACGAGATCCGATACAAAGTTTAGAAAGTATAATTAAATCATATATAGATAATTCAGAAATTGGTTCAGATAGTTTATTAATTGATAATATTTATAATTTTGAAATCGGTAAAGGCAATATTATTAAAGAAGGTAGAGATATAACATTGATTAGCTGCGGATTAATGCTTTATAAAGCTATTGAAGCAGCAATGATTTTGGAAAAGAAAGGTATTTCAACTAAGGTGATAAATTTACATACAATTAAGCCAATTGATTCAGATTTGTTGGTAAAAGCAGCAGTAGAAACTGGACATGTAATTACTATTGAAGATCATCAAATAAATGGAGGATTAGGTTCTGCTGTGTCTGAAGTTTTGATACAAAATTATCCTGTGCCAATGAAAATAATTGGAGTTAATGATCTTTTTGGAGAATCTGGCACAACAGAGGAACTTCTTAAAATTCACGGATTAGATACTGATAATATTGTACAAGAAGCAATTTACTTACAAATGAATTCCAACAACAGCCAATTTGATAAACATACTTCTAGTTAGTGCGAGACTTTCGTGTTGTTATCCCAGCGAGCGGCATTTGGCATCTGCGATCTTAAAAAGCCCACTCCACGGGAGTAATTTTTTAAATACCATCTAGCCAATTCTAAACTCTTAACTTTTAATTGTTGATTCTCAAATCTCAATTTCCCTTCTTTTTGGTTAGCATGACACTTCCCTATTATTCTAATATAATAAGCTAAATACAAAATTTTATGAAAAATACTTTATCAACTATTTATAAATCTATTATAAATTTTAACTTCAAAACTTTATACTCAGATATTTCTTTATTCACAGTAATATTTTTGAGCATTTTATCAATAATTTCTATCGTTTATAAAATTAATTTAGAAAATATTGGAAATAAAATTTTTCTTCATTTCTCATTAATATTTATAATTACATTCCTAGCCCCTCTTTTAATAAATTTTTTTAATATAAAAAGACTAAGTTTATTAAATAGTTTCATAATTACATTAATAATATTTTTATTAATAGATCCAACACAAAACACGATAATTACATCTATTATGTGTGGATTAGCGCTGTTTACAAGACTTTTTGTGCGTTATGATAATAAGCCAGTTTTTAATTCATCAATGATTGGTGTAGGACTTGTGGCTTTATTTTTTTCAATATTCACGATCAAAGGTGTGGAGGTGAAACCAATAATTTCATGGTGGGGTATGAATTTCCAACAAATATTAGTTGATTATAAAATGATGTTATCTGGTTTATTAATATTATTAGCTGGAATATACATATCTTATAAATCAAAAAGATATATCTTAGCTTCTGCAGCTATATTTTTCATGGGCATTTTTTGGATTACAGATTATGCATTATTTACACAAATTAGAGATTTCAAAGAAAACATGAGTGTTTTGATTGAAATGTTTTTCCAAGGAACGCTTGTCTTTACTATATTTTTAATCTTAATAGATCCTATCACCACTCCAAAAAAGAATAAATCACAAATATATTACGGATTATTTTTTTCATTAATTTTCGCTTATTTATTTTTTAGTAAAATAGATAATGCAATTATATACTCGATTATTCTAATAAACATTGCCTTCTATTTTGTTAAAATTTTACCAACACTAAGAAGACTTCTACGACCACAGTTACGAAAAGTTATAGAAAAAATAACAGAAAAGAAATCACAAATTAAAAAAGTATAAAATGATAGTACAAACAACACCAGAAATTGCCGAGGGCTTTTTCGAGCATCTTCTAATAATGAAGATAACAACTTTTAAAATACGGGTAAGTGAGCATAAAACTTTAAACGAAAAAGTTAAAGTGTATTTCATTATCGAAGATATTACTGATGATGAGCAGGATAAAATTTTGAATTTAATCGGATTATATAATCAGCTAATTCCAAATCAGCCAACTTCAATTGCTTCAAGCGATGAAGTTGTGAACACACAAGACTATTGGACACCAGTATCGGGCTTCAATATTACATTGAATGGTAAAGAAGAAAATACAATATTGCTTCAAGCAAAAATAGGTTTTGGTATTGGATTACACCCTTCTACAGTATTAACCTTAACAGCACTGGATAAGATTTTGTCTATGAAAACTGCTTTAAAGAAATATACTACATTCGTAGATATAGGTTCAGGATCTGGCATATTATCTATGTTTGTTTATTATAAAGGTATAGATAATATTATTGCATTTGAAATTCAAGACGAAGCCATAATAACGATGAAAGAAAATTTTTATAGAAATAATTTAAATACGAATGCAATTGTTTTTAATCCATATCTAAATGAAGAACAAAGATCTGATGTAATTCAGGATTATAAAGAAATTTTGAAAACAACCTATGAACTAACTATGGATAAAATTGATTGTAGCAAGGCAGTTTTTGCAGCAAATATGAGACCAAAAGAAATCGAGATGTGCAGAGATATTTTATTATTATCAGAAAAAACTGTAATAAGCGGAATGATGGACGGCGAAGAAGTAAGCATGGTCAGAGAAAAAGGTTTGGAAAAAGAACTTAAATTCAGCGAATGGAGATGTAGATATTAGTAAGTTTGATAGGTTTGGTAGGTTTAGTAAGTTTAGTAAGTTTATAAGTGACTGTCATCCTAAACTTGTCATTTCGAACGTTAGTGAGAAATCTCGTTAATTAATCCGACGAGATCCCTCTCCTCTTACGCTAAATTTATCCTAAGTAACTTAAGTGAAGTAGGAGCTACAGAGGATTCGGCATGACATACTTTCTACATGCTGTATTTACTTTTGCGATAAATTTTCCTACAGTCGCCCTTCGACAAGCTCAGGGTGACAACTTTAAACCGTCTGTTTTAGAATTATTCCGACGGGATGCCACTTAGTGGCGTGACATATTTCTATTTTCTAATTTTAACTCTTAATTCTTAATTCTTAATTCTTCCTCAATTCCCATTTGCCTTGTCTATGACATCCTTTATCGCCTTAATAGTAACATTTATCAATTCCACAAATTTCGGCTCTTCTCTGTCGACCAAAGTTTCCGAATATGCCTTCAATGCTGTAAGTCCAATCAATAAATGAGAATCTTTTACCTCAGCAATAATTCTAATTATATCTCCAACAGTTTTTCTTTCATCTTCATTACTTTTTTGTGACAAAGCATAAATTTCAGATAAAAATACAGCCATATAATGATTTTCTATCTTATTTAATAATGCATTAGCTCCAGCGACAGAACCATGCTCAAGTGCATTAGCTATATTTTCGAAGAAAAAATTAAAAGTCCATTTGCAATCTTCTTCAGCAAGAGATTGAGGAAATATAATTTCATTAAGTCTATGATTTAAACCATGATAATTATCTTGAACAGGAATCGTTTCCACACCAATTCTAGATAGAATTGAAGCATACAAAGTCCAATGATCTTCAGCGATTTTTCTGATACCGCTATTCAAAGATGGTTTGTTGAGAGATTGACTTAACTGCATCGAACTAAGTCTCATATTATTTATTAAATCAATTTGACCATTGCCAATACGCTCAAGATTTTCAATAAATTTCTTTTGAATAGATCTAACTTTCTGATGGGGTAGCATTTCTGACAAAATAATTTCTTCAAAATTTTGGGAAATCGCAATAGCATACGATGACGAAGCGGAGTTGCTCATAGACGTAGGTTAAGTACATTATTATATATGACCTTGATTTTATTTCAATTTTTACGAATTGTAAGATTATTCTTCAATCCCCGCAATTTTTTTTATAGCTTCAACTCTTTTTGGTAATGTAGCAATAATTCTTTTAGCCATATTTAGAAGTAATACATTGGGTTCATTATTATAGACTTTTTTTTCTGTAAAGACTTTTTGAATATATGCGAGAGCACTTGCTTTTTCGTCATTACTAAGAGACATCAAAGCTCTCACTTCAATATCATTTCCGAATTCACCAGCGATAAATTCTTTGTACGTTTCTAAGACACCATCAAATCTTTTTTCTGGTGTTAGACCTTCTGGAAAATTATTAAGAAGGTTACCTTCATTTAATACTTTAAATAATCTAACATTATACCAAGCTTTTTCGCCTACTTTTCCAGATGATGTATTTACATCATCTGGAAAAGAATTATTAATATTTTTCTTTATATATTCAACAACTTGATCATAATTAACATCTTCCAGTTTTTCTTCTTTGACAGTTGCGGAGTAAAGATTCTTGGCTATTTGTGAACTTGTCAGTTCATTATCCATTTCGACAGAATCCAAAAGATCACTGCTCCATTTACTAACTCCGATTGGCTCTCCCTCTTCTACTAAATATTTTGTTTGAGAACTTAGAGTTTTTAATCGTGCTACAATATTTCTTACACGGCTTACATGTTCATTCATTTGCCCAACTAGATCACTATCTGCAACATTAATGACTTGAATTGGATCACAAACTTGACTAGAGAGTTTTTCATAATCCATAAGTATTGTATCTAAAGCTGTATCTTGATCACTTCTTAAACCCGGTATACCGCCATCATGATCATCATAATAAATTCTTACAGAACCTGCTTTTTTTATATCTTCTTCTAATCCTAATTGATTAGATTTTCTATTATTAATACTATCCAAAACAGCTTCAATTTGACTTGTATCAAATTCGGTACCCTTTATATTAGACAAGATTTTATCGACTTCATCGATTTGACCTTCTTTTATCAAATTAGAAACACGATTTATTGCATCTCGAATAGAATATTTTCCTTTGTCATCTTTATCACCTTTTTCAGCTGTTGAATCTTGTTCCCAATCGACAAAAGAAAGAACACTATTTTTCCTAGATAAGAAGCCAACTTTCATCCAGCTGTTTAATTCGCCTCTTTTCTTACTCTCATTAAAACGTGCGTTACTATTTTCAAATAGTTGTAAAGTTGTTTTGCCCTCTGGATAATCTAAAAAAAGGTTTTGCCCTCTAATTCCTCGTAGTGTAGCTAACATACCATCCAATTCATCCCCATTTTTTATACCAAACTGTGATAAAGATTCATTAGCTTGAGCTTCTGTTGTTGTAGCTTTTGTAGCATTTTCCTCGAGAGCTTCATATGAAGAACTACTATACTTTTCAAAATCTGCTTTCATACTATCTAATTCTGCCACGATGTGTTCCCTAGATTGTTGGACTTCTTGTTTTCTTTGTTCAGATTTTAAAACAACTGGATTGCCTCCATCACCGTTATAGCCTTGACCATCAGCCATAATATTTTATTGAAAATTAGAATTTGAACTATATTACACTACACTTTAATAAAACTGAAGCAGCCGTCATTTCCCCAGATACTGTTTGAAGAACTTGCCATAGCTGCTTTTCACTATTCTTGGATCTAGAATCGTTACGATACCTTTGTCGCTTTGAGTACGAATGAGTCGACCAATGCCTTGGCGGAATTTGATAACTGCTTGAGGTAGCGATAGGTCATAAAAACTATTACCGCCTTCTTTTTCTACTAATTCTGCTCTAGCTTTTTCGATAGGCGTAGAGGGAACTTTGAAAGGAAGTTTCACTATAATTACATGAGTTAGAGCATCGCCTGGAATATCTACACCTTCCCAGAAACTTTCAACACCAAATAAAACACTGTTCCCCTCACGAAATTTTTTAACTATCTCTTCTCTATTTCCAGATTCTTGTACCAAAAGCGGAATATTATCATGTTCCAACGCTCTCCAAATACTATCTGCAACATCATTCATAATTCCATACGATGTAAATAATACAAAGGCATTACCATTAGTGTGCTGTATTCCTTCTAAAATAGCATCAGTGAGCTGAGATAAATATCCATAAGATTTATGATCTGGAATTTCATCACGAATGACAACTTGCATCTGCTCTTCATAATCAAAGGGCGATTCAAAAACTCCTGTATCAATATTCACATCTTTTACTTCTTCCACAACATTATCCACAAATTCATCACTAATATTATCCCCTTCATAATTTTCATCTCGATCTGTTTTTATTTGGAAAGACTTCATATTATTCAGCCCAAGGCGTGATTTCATAAATCCAAAATTTTCATTTACAGTCAAAGTAGCTGATAAAATAATAGTACTATTAAGTTTTTGATAAATTTCTTTTTTCAAAAGTTCACCAATTTTTAGTGGTGTTTGATGTATGAAAATATCATCATCTTTCCGCTTTCCCCAAAGAAGTATTTCAGGATCTTGAATATTAGCTATCCAATTGAGCAAAGTAATAATTGTATTAACAACTGCATTCAAGGCTAAAGTTTGGTTTGGCCCAGGAAGTTCAATCCCATCAAGTATTTCAAACAATCTTTGTAATTCTTTTTTCAATGGTTCCAACTTAATCACAAATTCAGCACGATCTTCGATTATAAATTCACTTCCATTATCTCTGGAATTATCCTCATTAAATGAAGAAGTCTTGTAAATATTAGCAATTGAATTTATATAATCATCCAATTCATTCCTAATATTTATAATCTGAATTGAAATAGAAATTAAATCATCACTATAATTAACAAGTTTAGCGAAATTAGCTAAACCAGATTTGGATCTGCCGTCACTTATGAAAATATCTTTCGACAATGCAGTAAGTAATGATAGTGAAAGACTTTGTGTTAAATAGTCAGTAGCAACAGATTCTATATTATGCCCCTCATCAAAAATTAAATCATCGTAATCGGGCAATATTTGAAATTTAGCTAATCTTTCTGCAAAAATAATATTATGATTAGTCACTATAATGTTTACTTTTTCTGCACGTTTCTTGATATTAGCAATATAACAATCTTTGAAAAAAGGACATTTAGTCCCCGCACAGTCTTCTCTGTTATAAGATATCTTTCTCCAATCTTCATCTTTAACTCTATTTTCCAATTCACTTCTTTCACCATTCTTGGTTTTTTCGATATCCTTAATTAAATCTGAAATGGATGATTCAATATTACCATCCATTTTTGCTAAGCATGCATAATGAGATTTGCCCTTGATACCTGTATAAGTCAAAGTTTCCCCCATAGATTCCAATACATCACGAAGCATAGGCAGATCTTTATTCAGAAGTTGAGATAAAAGATTATTAGTAGTAGTAGAAATAATAACTGGTTTATTTGTAGTCTTTGATTTTGCATAAGCAGGCAGGAGATAAGCAAGACTTTTGCCAATGCCTGTCCCAGCTTCATACATACCAACTCCACCATCACGCATTACTTTTGCAATTCTTTGTGATAGTTTTATTTGTCCTGTTCTGATTTCATAATCAGAGAAAGCCTTGGATAAAGGCCCCTTTTGTGAAAAAAAATCTGTGATAGTCATATCCTGATGATATCATATTTTAGCGGAATGTTTTTTACCTAAGTTCAAAAAAGAAGCACAATAGCTAAAATAATTTATGCTCCAATTTTATCTATTCTAGCTTGCAATTCCTTTACCAAAACTTCTAACTGCTCCCTTCTTTGTTGCTCTATTAAAAGTTGATTCTTATAATTTTCCAAACTTTGTAAAAGATCTTTATTCTGCTGACCATAACCGATCTGACCCGTTAAATCTTGAATTTTAATTTTAAATTGTTCATTTTCATTAATTAATTCTTGATTTTTTTGATTTAATGTTGCAATATTTGTATTTTGTGTACTTATTAAACTTTGTAGATTAATTATTTGAGCCTTTAGTTGATCTATCATTTGTTTTTTCTCTTCAAATGTAAAATATTTACCTTGATATGTTGCAGGATTATTAATCATGTCTATTAACAAATCTATTTTATTCATCCAATCACCTGGACATGCTGTTGGATAAATTTGTTTATGCCCCATAATAATCGTAGCACCATTGTTTTCTTTATCAATGTTATTTCTACACCATTCTGCCAAGGCCCACACTGCATTTTCTGGTAATGGCTTATCATCATATCTACCATATGTTTCACAACCAACACTTCTTTTGTTCATTTCCCAATTGCCAGCATGCCAACAAATTTCACCATACCAATCATCGACCAACGGAATAACTCGCCACGAATCGGTATAAATATCCAAATCATCACCATTTGGCCAAAGTGCAATTTGAACAGCAGAAAAAGTTTCATTACCAGTTCTAGGATCATAGTGATATGAATGTGAATATCCTGCATAAGTTCTGGTTCTACCAATTTCATTAAACCAATCAGATACTTGTTGATCTGACCAATTGCGAATAACATCACCTTCTGGAGAAACAGAATGATGTACTACTAAATATGACGGTGGCTTTATTCTTTCTATATCGTATTGTCCCATAATTATTTATAAAATTATGTAATTTATTCTTGATATGAAGACACTTTAGTATTTAATATCTCAGGAGGTAAGACACCAGGACCATGTTCGTCACTATTCTGGCTTTGACCATATTCATTTTTGTTTTTCATTTCTACATCAATAAGATTTTGGATTTCATCAGCATTAATTTGTTGTGCCATGAGGTTTTTATTAAGAGGTTATTGCAAATTTTTTGCAAATAGGTCAATATATTATAGAAATCACAACGAAAAGACAATGTCCCCCAAAAAAGCCATATTATCATTATTAATATTATTATTGATTGGAGCTATAATAGTTTTCCTAGTTTTTTTGGTACTTGCCTTAATGGGTAACAATAATGGAGGAACAAATAATTCTTCACAAACACCAACCGTTTCAAATACTATTACGGCTACAACATCTACAACTATTCAAGTGTCATCGGTAAAAAAATGTACCTTTGATACTAAAGAATATAATGTAGATAATGTAAATATAGGTATAGATGGTTTAGGTAGATGTACACAATTATTATCCGGAGCATGTATGATTTTATATCCAGATAATTCTACTCAATATAATTCACAAAGAAAATTATGCGAGTGCAAACTCACAGGCTATGTGACAGAATTTGGAGCTAATAGCGAAATAAGATGCAAGAGCTCGACAACATCTTCTACAACACAACCTTCTGTACAACCAACGACTCTTCCTACAACTAAACCAACTACGAACCCACAGGGTGGAACAAATTCCACATCAACACCAACAAAAAATCCGACACAAATTACTGGTACTATAATTCCTCAACAATCTGGAAAAAATAATTTGCCCAATACTGGTTTCACTGAAGATCTTGTAATGTATACAGGAATTGGTTTATTATTAATTAGTTTTGGGTTTATGATTAGAAAAATAAGCCCAGATAAAGATAATAATCAAAAAAACGGACAGTAATGAATACATTTTTTTCCTTTGTAAATTCTTTCGATAAAAAGGTTCAGGTTTTTTTTGAAAAAAGATTCAGCACAAATACAGAATGGCTAATTGAAACATTGGCATTAAATCCAATGATAATTTACATTATTTTTCTAGCAATCGACTTTATTTTCTTTAGTGGTGAATTTTTTGTAAAGCAAATATTTTATATTTTCACATGTATTATTGTAATAATTATCAAACAAGCGGTAAGAAGAGAACGTCCAAAAAGGATAAAGGGAAATTCATTCAAAAATATAATGAATTTTGAAACAGATAATTACTCGTTTCCATCAGCACATTCATTCATGATAGCTCAAATGATACCATTATCATTTATAATGTTTTCATACGGAGGAATAGCGTTTTCATTATTTGCTATTTTTATAATGTTCTCAAGAATATATTTGAAATTTCATTACCTCAGCGATGTAATAACAGGAGCAGTCCTAGGTTTAATTACGGGTTCATTAATCTTGTTCTTGATGTAAAATTTAGACTTTCTTTGAATACATTAGAATTCCCCATCACGGGATGGGTCATTTGCGTAAGAACAGGCGAGGTATTTCATTTTCCCAATTCTCCTCTTTTATAAAGTGATAGCTCAAATTATTTAATTATATTTATTTATAACTATCTAATACGTAATTAGCCCTTCGACAGATGTCAGTTAGGACAGAGGGGTTAGATTCCTGCTTTCGTAGGATGACGGAAGGGGTTTGCGTAGGAACAGGCGGAATGTGTCCATTTTCCCTCTCCCAGTCCCCTCTATTAAGAGGGGTGCCGAAGGCGGGGTGTGTTCATTCCGTCCTATTTTAATTTTCCGACGAGATGCCGCTAAGCGGCATGACATAAAAAAGAAGAACGAAATGCCGCTAAGTGGCATAACATAGAAAGTGATAAGAGACTACATGGATTCCTGCTTTCGCAGGAATGACACAGGAATGACATTAGGGTGACATTTCCTTCGACAAAGCCTGTACTGAGCCTACCGAAAGTGCTCAGGATGACATAATGAGTCAACTCCCCCGTATCCTTTTTCACAAAGAGGATGATGTTTAAAATCTTAATTATTACTTAATGTCTTCACATATTCCTCGACAGCTTCTTTCCAAGATCTCATTGATTCTGTTTTATTGTTTATAAGAGCCGAATAATGAGGTCTTTTGGCTGGTCTAGGAAATTCATCACTAGAAACTTCTGCTACATCTACTGGACTATTATTAAATATTTTTAAAAAATATTCTGTAAATTCATGCCATGAGCAAACGCCTGTATTCGTAACATGATAAAAGCCATAAGGTTCGTTTTTTTCAATTATATCTAATGTTTTTTTTGCTAAATCCAAAGTATAAGTAGGAGAACCAAATTGGTCATTAACTATTTTTAAATTTTTTCCTTCTTTAAAAGCATTTATTATTGTATCAACAAAGTTCTTCCCTTTTGGACCATATAACCATTGAGTACGAATATTATAATATTTATCTCCATTCTCTTTTAATAATTTTTCACCGATTGCCTTTGACCGTCCGTAAGCATTAAGTGGGTCTACTTCTGCATCTTCGCTATAGCCATCCTTATTTTCACCATCAAAGACATAATCCGTAGAATAATTTACAAAGACTATTCCCTTCTCTTTGCATAATTTTGATAAATGTCCTACTACATCGCCGTTAACTTTGAATGCAATAGCTTCATCAGTCTCAGCTTGATCAACCTGAGTGTATGCGGCACAATTTATTAAAATATCACAAGCATTATTGTTGAAATATTCTTCTACAGCATCGGAATTTGTTAGTTCCAAATCATCTATAGTTAAAAAAGTAGTAGAATAGTCAGAATTATTTTCCAAAACAATTTGAAAGGCACTACCAAGCATTCCGTTTCCACCAGTAAAAATAATATTTTTCATAATTATAAGTTAATTTATTAAAATTTTTGTGGAAAGGCTTCTCGTAAACTTTGTGCTGTTTTATCTCTTTCAGAAATAACTGGATTTTTATCTGGCCATGGCAAATTTAAATCCGAATCATCCCACTTAATTTGTCTAGTAATTGTATCGTTATATTTTTTGGAAACTAAGTAAATGTAATCTGCAGTATCAGATAATACATAAAATGAATTCCCTACTCCTTCTGGTAAAAATAGTGCAACTTTATTATCTTCACCAAGTTCAAATTGTTCATATTTGCCAAAATTTTGTGAATCAGGATTTAAATCCACAATAATTGCTATCATTTTTCCATTTGGAACGTAAACTAATTTATCCATATTTTCATAATGTACTCCTCGAAGAACACCTTTATTGGATCTAGAATGATTAAATTGAGCTATATTAAATTCTCGACCTATTTTTTCATTAATTACTTCTGTTCGCCCTAATTGAGTGAAAAAGCCTCTATCATCAGCAAATACTGGATTTTCAATAACGAGTAAATCTTTTATTGAAGTAGTTTTTATTTCCATAAAAAAATATTAATTAAGCGATTTTAACACGAACACATAATTACGATAATATTGATTATTTATAATCATGGTAGTATCGTAACCAAATAAGAGAAATTTATGGGAAATTACATATGCATCTTAGCAGGCGGTTCAGGAACCAGATTATGGCCATTATCTACAAAATCAAAACCAAAACAATTTGCTAAATTATTTTCAGATAAAACTTTACTCAGAGAAACATATGAGAGAGTAGCTTATGGTTTTCCAGATAGTAATATTTACATATCTGTAAACATAAATGATTTAGAAGAATGTAAAAAAGAAATTCCAGAAATAAGTGAGCAAAATTTCATTTGTGAACCATCAAAAAGAGATACAGGTCCAGCAATTTGTCTTATTGCTGCATATATTGCAAAAATTGATCCTGATGCATATATTTGTACGACACATTCAGATAGTTACATCCCTGACACAGAAGCTGTGATAAAAATTATGAAATCATTATTTGCAGTTTTGGGAAAACGCCCTGATAGTCTTTTGGCAATTGGTATTAATCCTAATTATCCAGATACCGGACTGGGGTATATAGAAATGGGAGACCCCATCGATAGAATTAATGGTGAATTAATTTTTTCTATAAATAGTTTTACTGAAAAGCCCGATAAAGAAACCGCAATTAAATTTGTTCAAAGTTGGAAATATTTATGGAACATGGGGAATTATGGATTCAAAGCGTCATGGATTTTGGAAGAATATAAAAAACAATTTGAAACAATACATGAATTAATAACGAAATATATTAATACTGATGGTATTGAAGAAAAAAATAATCTATTTAGTCAATGCGAAAAAATTGCATTTGAAAAAGTTATTTGTGAAAAAGCAGAAAAAAGAATAGTAATACCTGGAAATTTTTTATGGAGCGATGTCGGTAACTGGAGAACAATATATGAAATATTGGGAAAGAGACAGCAAAATAGCATAATAGCAAAATATGAAGCCGATAGAAATTTAGTATTAACTAAAAAGAAAGTTGCACTTATGGGTGTAAAAAATATTGCAATAATTGAATCACCCGACGCAATTCTAGTCTGCGACTTATCTTATGCTTCAGAATTAAAAAAAATAGTAGAACAACTCCCTGAAGAATATTTATAAACTACAAGATAAAAGTTTGAAGTTAATAATTAAAAATTAAAAATATGTCACGCCACTAATTAGCATATCGTCCATCATTTCTATGTCATCCACAATCCCGAATGAAATGATGGATATCGTCGGAATATTTTAAAACAACGCAAACCCCTTCCGCCCGCTGATTTGTCATGCCGCTGAGCGGCATCTAACCTCTCTGTCCTAACTGACATCTGTCGAAGGGCTAATTACGTATTAGATAGTTATAAATAAATATAATTAAATAATTTGAGCTATCACTTTATATAAGGGGAGAATAATATAATGAACACACCCCGCCTCTTATTACACAAAACTCTTCCTCCCGGAGGGATGGATTTAGTGAACATAAAAAATGACAAAATCAAACAGGACTTAATTTTTTTCTTCACTTATCAGCATTTTTGCAATCAGATTCCCTTCTCTGACAGCAAAATTTGTGCCCCTGTCTTCGGGATATATTTGTGAAAAATTAGCTAAATATACTCCCTTCAAAGGTGTTTTATGATGAGGAATTTTTTCTGCGTAATCTGTATCTACAATATGCTGAGCATATTTAAATTTGAATAATTTTTTATCAATAATTTTTTCTTCAGTAAATTCTGGAAATATTTTTTTTACACCATTGAACCAATCTTTCATTATATCCTCATCTTTCATTTCAAAATATTTATGATTATGATCAACGTATGAACCTATGTAATAAATATTCTTATTATTATAAACAGATTTATCTACAAGCTTCGTATGATTAATAAATGCTAAAAATGGAATATTTGTATCATTAATATTATTCCAATAATATTTACCCAATTCCTGATCTGAGGTAAAGATTGCTACTACAGCTCCAATATAATCGATACTATCTAATTTTTTAATATAATCTTCAATACCAAAGACATTTCCCTCAATAATTCTGGCAAGAGAAAATGAAGGTATTGTAATAATTACTTTATGAAAAACTTCAGTACTTTCTTTCCCATCTCTTTTTATTTTCAACTTCACCATATCATCATCACTATTTAGATTTGATGATAGATAAGTTATGTCAGCATTATTTATTAAATTAACTCCATTCTTTTTTAATTCTTCAATTAATTTTTGTGTAAAAGTATTGAAACCACCAGAAAAATATCCTAGCTTCTCTCCTCCTTTTTCTTGAGAGTTCCCCCTAGTATGAATTCTTGCCCATAACCAAGCCATGGAAACCCTATTATAGAACCTATCGAATTTTCCTTTTAATAATGGCTCCCAGATTACATTCATAGCTTGTTTACCTGACCACTTTTCGACCCATTTATATGCAGGAACTTTTTCAAATTTTTTCCAATTATTTGATTTTGCAAGGTACAAAAGTGTAATACCATATCTAATTCTATTTATGAAAGCTAGTGGTTTAAATTTCAAAAGTGATTTTGGAGTACCAAATTCCCATATTTGTCCATCAGATAAAATCCCCATTGAACTTTTTAGCCACAATAATTTATCCCCTATTCCCAGTTCTTTTGCTAGATTAATAATATCCTTATCTGTTCTGAAAATATGATGATATGTTTTTTCCAGATTTTGTCCTTGAATTTCGAAGCCAGAAGTGAGACCTCCGAAATCTTCAGATTTTTCATATATTGTAACTGTATAACCAGCTTGAGATAAGCGATAAGCAGCAGTTAGTCCAGTATAACCTCCACCAATAACGGCAATCCTTTTCATTTCTTCTCTCCGAATGAAATATGTTTGTTTAGATTATATTGAACTAAAATAACAACAACAATAGTTATTAGATTTACAATATTTTTATCCCAGCCAAGATTTGTAATAAATATCCAAAATATGCCTAGAGAAAGGAGTAATCCGAATATTCCAGTTGAAAAAAAGTATAAAAATCTTTTTAAAATTTCATCCCGCACTTTGAAATTAAACATAATGTTTAATATGAAATTATTGGTAATTCCCAAAGTGGTACTAAAACTTTTTACGATAAATGGATTCCAAAGAAATATATTTACAAATAAAGTAAATACAATTAAATCTAATCCTGCTCCAGATGCCCCAATAATTAAATATTTTATAAGTTTTTTATGCTTTTTATAACGATGTTTCGCTAGTTGTTTTATTTTTTCCATGAAAATCCTTTTTACTATAAACCGATGATACTATATATAATGGTCTATTCTGAACCTCAGTATAAATACGTCCTATGTAGGAGCCTAATACGCCTAGCATCATCATTTGTACACCACCAATGAAAAGAACTGATATTACAATAAAGGTAGTACCTGTTGGAGCTACGCTTGGCGGGAAAAAAAGTTTTAATATAATTTCATAAACTATTCCAATAAAACTTAGCAAAGTAACGAAAAATCCAAATTGAGTTATCATTTTGAGTGGTGCTGTAGAAAAGCCCATAATTCCATCTAGAGCTAATTTCAAACTATGGCTAAACTTGAATTTTGCGGTTCCTGCATATCTTTCGTTTTTATCGTATAAAACTGCCGTTTGTTTGAAACCTACATAAGTATAAATACCTCTAAAAAATCGATTTTTTTCACGAAACTGATTTACATAGTCCACAACCTTACGATCTAGAAGCCGAAATTCGCCAACATCCTTTGGTATTTTAATTTCAGTTAATTTATCCAAAATTCTATAATAAAAATATGAAATAGTTCTCTTTATTATTGGATCCTTTCTCTTTCGTCTTTGGGCATAAACAACCTCATAACCTTCTTCCCATTTCTGTATTAGTTCGAGAGCAACTTGTGGTGGATCTTGAAGGTCTGCGTCCATGACAATTACAGCATCGCCAGAAGCATAATCTAAACCTGCGGTTATAGCCATTTGTTGACGAAAATTTCTCGAAAAATTTATTACGTTAAGCCTATCATCTTTTTCTTGCATAGAAACTAGTTTTTCAATTGTTCCATCCTTACTTCCGTCATTAACGAAAACAATTTCAGATTCGTATTTATCTTGAATTTGTGCCATTATCTTGGACATTTCCTCATAAAGCTTATCCAAACCAAGTTCTTCGTTATATACTGGAAATACAAAAGAAATAAGTTTCATATTATTACTCTCAAATTTATTATAATGAAATTATATACTCTTTAAGGCAAATTTTACATTGCAGAATGAGATCCACTAGTAAAAACTTAATAAAATATATATCATAGCGAAATAGGTTATATAATAATTTATGAATATTAGAAGTTTTTTAAAAAATTTATTGAAGAATAAAGCATTATTAATATGTATATTTTTACTAATAATTTTCAAATTACCTTCACTTTTCGAACCAACCTGGTATGGTGATGAAGGAATTTACGCTACCATAGGAAACGAAATGAATCATGGTGAGTTATTATATAAAGATGTATGGGATAACAAGACACCGTTTATTTATTATACATATGGGACAATAATAAAATTTTTTGGAGTTAATCAGTTCTTTTTCAGATTTGCTGGTTTAATATCCGCAATAATTGCACTCATTTTCTTTTATAAATTATTTATACTAATTTTTGCAAATAATTTTACAAAGAGAAAAGATTTGTTTTTTCTAATACCTGGAATCCTTTTTGCCTTTTTCATTGGTTCTCCAATACTTGAAGGAAACATTGCAAATGCAGAAAATTTTTTCACTACATTTTCATTGATTGGTTTATACTACGCAATTAAATATACAAATGAACGAAAAGGTAAAAACTTAGCATTATTCGGACTTTTTTTTGGCATAGCCTTCATGTTCAAAACATTACCTATTTTTGAAATAATTCCCGCTTATATTTTCATTTATTTATATACTGGTGATTTCACTACTATTAAAGATGCATTTAGAATTTTATTATCAAAGAAACTGTTAATTAGTGTATCGTTTTTTGCATTACCAGCAATAGTTATGACATTGTTATTTTTATTTCAAGGCAATTTATCTGATTTTATAAATATGCTTATGACCCAAGGACGTAGTTATGCAACACTAAGTCCCAATGCATCTTTAGGTTTTATTGTAATTAAAGATTCACTTCCATTAAGGACGCTATTATTGGGCTTAGGAAGTGTAATTTTAATATATGGCTTTTTAAAAGGTTATTTTAATAATAAGTTTAATTTTTTTATCGTATTATTATTCTTATTTTCCGCATATTCAGTAATGTTTTCGGGACGTTCTTTCGCTCATTATCTTCTACAAATTGTGGCTTCGTTTATTTTACTTGGTACTATGTTTTATAATTTGGTTAAAGGAAAAAACATATTTGTTTATACTAAATATTTTGTATTTCTTTTTTTCATTTCAACTTTCTTCTTTCAATTATTTTATAAAGGATTAAGCGTAGCCTCACCTACAAATACTCTTTCTTATTATTCTAATTTTATTAAATTTCAAATAGGAAGCATTGACACTAAAAAATATTATTCAACCTTGAAAGATCTAGATGCAAATTCTATTAATCAGCTAGTAGAAGATACTAAATTTTTGAAAAATAAAGAAGTTTTTGTTGCTGATGAAATTCCTTGGTACTACGCTCTCGCCGACGCTAGTGATGCAGTAAAATATACTGCTCTCTATCACACTGTTTTGGATAAAGCTGATATGAATAAATTTGTTAATGATTTAAGAAACAAAGCTGAATACATTATTATTAACTCAGATAAATTTAGCTCTTACGATAGTCGATTTCAACAATTAATAAATAAAGACTATACATATGTTTCTACATCTCAACAATATAAAGTTTATAGAATTATAAAATGAAAAATATTAAATCTAACTATTTATTCATTATATTGTTATTAATAAATGCAATATTCTTTATATCATTGGCTATTTTTGCTAAACAATTATTTCATTCTTTCACCTGGACAGGAGAAGGACCTCTTTATTACTCTATTTATCAAAATTTAAATTCTTTTAAACTACCCTACATTAATTTTTTTATAGAATATCCACCGTTAGCTCCATTTTTTATAGGAATCCCAGCAGCAATAATTCCAGGCTTATCTAACGGGAAATTTATTGCATTATATATTTTAACAATAGGTGTTTGGATATCAATTTTTTTAACTATAACTTATTCTGTTTTAAAATATTTTAAAGTATCAATAAAGAGAATATTAAGTTATATATCGATAATTTTAATTCTTCTAACAATACTTTTTAATTTGACTTATGCTAGATTTGACTTAATTCCAGGCATATTTACAACTACTTCAATATTTATTTTTATATATTATT
The DNA here is from genome assembly GCA_037139335.1 of bacterium. GTDB lineage: Bacteria > Patescibacteriota > Dojkabacteria > JAOAGR01 > JBAXGO01 > JBAXGO01. The sequence goes on along the minus strand of JBAXGO010000004.1, from coordinate 4,228 downwards.
TAAAGAGTGAAAATAATAAATATTTATATTTTTCCATAGCACTATTAATGATAGCTTTTTCATTGAAAATTTACCCAATAGTTATTTTACCTATTTATATAATTATTGAATTAAATAGAAAAAAATATAAATCCTTAATTATTTCTGCTGGCATCAGTTTTTTAATATGCTGTTTGAGTTTAATATTTATAATTGGCGGATTCAAAAATTTTCAAACATTCATGAATTACCAAACAAAAAGAGATATTGAAATAGAAAGTGTTTATTCATCACCGTTATATATTTTGGAAATTGCTGACAAAGTTGACAATCAGTTTGCTTTTCAGAACGGTGCAATAGAAATTACTAACGACTATGCGAAGAATATTGGTAAAGTAGCCTTACCACTTATTGGATTGTTCACAATTTGTGCATACTTTTTTATGAGTAAATGTTTTCTTTTTAAAAAGAAAATGATTTCAAAAAATAGTATGATTAATTTGACGATTTTGTACTCTGTTTTAGTAACATTAATATTTATCATTTTTAACAAAGTATTATCACCTCAATATATCTTATGGATAGTATGTTTACTCCCATTGATTCCTTTAATAAGTAATTTTAGAAAAAGAGATGAAATTATATTTATTTCACTAGTAGCTATGATTAGTATTTTAACAACATTAGTTTTTCCTATTTTCTTTTGGGAACTAATGCAAAAAAAAGATTTTTCCCTTATAATCTCAATTATTAGAAATGTAGCAATAATTTCTTTAATGATTTTCATCATTAAACTGATCATTACTGAAACAAGATTAATATTTAAGAAGAAATAAAATGGAAACATTAGCTATCGTAATCCCGACTTATAACGAAAAAGATAATATCTGTAACATTATTACGACTATTGGCGAGTCAATTACAGGTTTAGATATGAATGTGAATGTTATCGTAGTTGACGATAATTCACCGGATAAAACAGCTGATATTTTGGAAAATGAAATAGGAAAGATCGAAGGAAAATTTAAATTTTTGAAAATAAATATTATTCGTAGAGAGGGAAAACTTGGACTTGGAACAGCATATATTAGAGGTTTCAAAGAAGCTATAAAATATAATGCAGATTATATTATGGAAATGGATGCAGATTTTTCTCATCAACCCAAATATATAAAAAACTTTTTAATCGAAGTAAAAAATGCTGATTTAGTAATAGGTTCTAGATATGTGAAAGGTGGAACTGTAGAGAATTGGGGAATTATTAGAAAAATAATTAGTAAAGGGGGAAGTTTATACGCAAGAACAATATTAGGATTAAAAATTAGGGATCTTACAGGAGGTTATAATTTATACAGAAAAAATGTATTGGAAAAGATTGATCTAGATGGAATTAAATCTAACGGTTATTCCTTCCAAATCGAATTAAAATATAGAACATACAAGAAAGGTTTCATTATAAAAGAAATTCCAATTACTTTTCCTGATAGGACTGTTGGAAAATCAAAAATGAGCAAGAAAATATTTTTAGAAGCTCTAATTATGGTTTTCAAAATGAGAAAAGAAGTAAAGTGATTACTTATTAAAAATTAAGAGTTTTTGTCATTCCTGACTTGATCAGGAATACATTCTTCTTTGTTACACTTGTCTTCAAAAAATCCCTCCCTTGTAAAGTAGCATAAATGATGGAGAGGGAGAAAGAACAGGCGGGGCGTGTTCATTCTCCCTCTCCCAGTCCCCTCTGGGAAGAGGGGTGCCGAAGGCGGGGTGTGTTCATTCCGTCCTATTTTAATTAATCCAACGAGATCCCCCTCCTCTTACGCTAAATTTATCCTAAGTAACTTAAGTGAAGTAGGAGCTACAGAGGATTCGGGTTGACATAGAAAGGTAGGGCGGGAGACAGATAAATATTTAAAATTTACTCAGGCAGGAAAATAAGCCTTCTCCAGCTGATCAATTACCACCTTCCAATCTCTGCCTTTCACTGTTTCAAACCCATTTTGTCTTAATTTTTCGCAAAGATTATTATCAAATAGTAATCTTTGGATCTGTTTTACAGCCATTTCTATATCTCCCACTTTATAAGTCAATGCATTATATTCATCTATAACATATTCCTTATTTCCTCCATTTTCTGCAACAACACAGACACCACCACAAGCCATCATTTCCATAGGAGGATATGAAAAGCTTTCTAATTTAGATGTTTTTAATAATATATCGCATGAAACATATAGTTCTCTCATCTTCGCTAATGGTATTTTATTAAATGATTTATCTACTTTATACCAGTCTTTCTTTTCACCACCATAGCTGACATACCAAACTTCTATATCATCTTTTAATTTATCAATAATTTGAAATGCTTCATCAACATTCTTATAATCGTCTGTAGAATTTCCTTCAATAATAATTCTCTTATTACTAATTTTATTTTTTTCTGGATAAAACATTGTCGTATCCAAACCATTTGGAATATATGTTGAGTCTTGATTATATTCTTTCTTTAACCAATCTTCGCACCATTTTGAGATTGTAAAATACTCGATGTCATGAAAAGAATAAGTTGCTTCAGCAGCATCAAAAGTAAAAGTACCGGGTTTATAAAAGAATTGCTCTTTATTTTGAACTAAATATATTTTCCTTTTTGCAAATGAATAATTTCTCATTTGATCAACAGTAGTCCACAAAGTAGAAACTAAAATATCTATATTTACATGAGCATCATCCAAAGCAGAACCAGAAACTATAGGTACATTTTGATTTGGGAACCAATCAATATTATGATGAAGTTTTGTATCATGTGAAATTAACAAGGTATTATAGCCTCTATTTTGAAGTTCGTTTACATGTTTCAAATTAACGATCTGTCCTCCAGCAATATTATCTGTTGGAATAATATACGCTACCTTAGGTGCCATATGACTTTTCAAAAATTTAGATAAGCCAATTCCAATATTTTTTGTAGAATACTTTTTTTCAACATCTGAAAAAGCTTTATCGGCAATATCATTTCTTAATTTTTTATCTTCAACCAGATTAGATATTTTTTCGAACCATTCAGCTTCATTTTGTGCGACGAATCCATTCACACCATCTTTAATGATTGTAAGAAATGCTTCACGTGGACTTGCAACCGAAGGTGTTTTTATAAGCGCAGCCTCAGTATACTTTATTTCGCTTTTTGCATTGTTAAATAATGTATCTGTAAGTGGAGCCAGATTAATATCCACTTCCGCAATAAGATTTTGAAGTTCTTTAAATGGTACAAAATTTTTGTACTCTACTCTCTCCTTAAATTTATCAAACGAAGAGGGCAGATCCAGATGACCTACGATTAGAAGTTTCACATTTGAATATTTTTCTAATATTTTTAAAACTGGATTTGCAATCATTTCAAAATCCAAATTATGAGTCGCCGAACCGCTGAAATAGCCCAAATATATGTCATTTTTATCTTTTTTCAACAATCTTGCATCAAAGGATCTTTTTAATAAACTTTCATCAAATGAATTTCGAGAAACAAAAACTTCTTTGACATATTTTTTTAGTTCTAAGGCAATTGTCTCGGTTGAAGTTGTGGCATAATCGCACATCTGCAACGTCTTTTGTGTTCTGTTAATTCCATCATAATATAAATTTCTATCATCTTCTGACATCTGTTCAACCTCATATTTTCCCTTGGTATATTCGACGTCAAAAAGAAGGTCGTCAATATCAAAGACCACAAGCTTATTTTGCTTCTTTGCTCGTAGAATCCCCTCCTCTACAGTTGGAATCAAAGGAAGTCGGTACAAATAAATAACATCATAATAATCGATATCTTCTGATTTGAAATCCATATAATCCACGATATCAGTAGACATTCCATTCTTTTCCAAAGCTTCTGCTTGATAAATACATCGATATCTATTTGGAGCTTCAAGATTACAACCAGAGATGAAAAGCACAGTCTTAATTTTAGTTTTTCTCAGTGGATTTTTTCTAAGCTGATACCTTCGCACCAAATAATCTCTCGTAGCTTTAGTAAATTCTCGAATACCATTTTTTTTTATTATTTCGTAACTTTTTATAATTTTTTTAGCTGTGAAAGCTGGCAGTTTATTTAATTTGGTAATGATTCTATTCATAAATATATGAAAAATAATATAGCTTTTAGTTATTTTATCATATTTTCTGCTTAGGTGAATTCTACTACTAAAGCGAACAGTTAAATAAAAATTCGTTAAAAACTTCAATTGGTTTTCTGTAG
>JBAXGO010000003.1:0-49952 GCA_037139335.1 bacterium | reverse complement strand
TTGAAAATAATTTCAAAGACGAATATGTCTTCTCATTTGAAATATGCGGAGGCCCTCACGTAAAAAACACAAGTGAGATAAAGAAATTTGGCAAATTCAAAATTACTAAAGAAGAATCTTCAAGTGCAGGTGTGAGAAGAATAAAAGCTGAGTTGATTTGAATCAATTAAATAAATCTTGCTATATAAAGACAACGGCCTTTTATGGTGGTTTTCCAACTACTATAAAAGGTCTATAATCAACTATCATTTTTTTATTTGTACACTTTGGCTATTATGGGAGATCTTCAAAAGTATATAAACTATATTCCAATTGTATTACTTAGTTTTACATTTGCCATTATAGTGACTCCACTAATAATGAAGTTAGCTCATAAAATCGGAGCAGTATCCAAACCTCAGCATCTACGTGATGAAAAAGAGCGAGGTTACACTACACATATACACAAGGGGATAATCCCAAAACTTGGTTTCCTGCCAATAATATTACCAATATTTGTAGTAACACCTATTTTTCTACGAATTGATTTACAAATAGCGGCAATTTTTATTTCGCTATTATTACTAACTATATTTGGAATATTTGATGATATATATAATCTTTCTGGCAAGCTTCAATTTTTACTACTTTCCTTCTGCTCATTCTTTGTAATATTTGCGGGAATTAATATTACGGAAGCTAATAATCCATTCACTGACACATTTCTTAATTTTGATAGAGGCCGAGTAGCGTTTGAAATTTTTAGCAATAACGTAAGTTTCAGTTTACTCAGTATAGTAATAACTTTTTTCTGGCTGATGATAGTTATTAATGCAATAAATTGGAATGATGGTGTCGATGGTGTATTAAACGGTAATGTTTCTATAGCATCGTTAATAATATTATTGGTAAGTATTAGAGATGATAATACAAGTTCTGCAGTACTATCAGCATTATTACTAGGCAGTAATTTAGGTTTATTAAAATATAATTTTTATCCAGCAAAAATTTTTAATAGCTACGGTGGACAAATATCTGGTTTCTTAATTGGTATATTAGCTATAACAAGCCAAGTTAAACTTCCCATAGCTATATTAATAATTGTATTCCCTCTCGTTGACTTTTTGTGGGTACTATTTGGCAGATTGAAAAGGATAAAACCAAAAACACCTAAAGATTTTTTCAGCATATTAAATGTATCCGACACAACTCATCTTCATCATAGATTAATGTCATTAGGTTATGGGAAAAGACGCGTGGCGTTTGTAGAATACATATGTACTTTTATCGCAGGGTTGGCTGCAATTTTGCTATCAGGACTTCAAATAACATTTCTAATTCTTAGCAGCTGTTTATTAGTTTTGCTAATTTTTATATTTCTTGATAAAATTATAGCACGCAAGAAAAATAATAATGCCTAAAGACAATCAAGCCGAAGACAATAATATAATAAATGCAGTTTTAACTCAGTGGGGTAACTTCTGTAATATTTGTGGTGCGAAAAGGTCTTCAGAAAATATAAAAATAATTCGAAGGACATCAGATATAATTGTTCTTCATATTAATTGCTCTTCATGTAAAAACGGACACTTCATAACATTTAGTTATAATTCAGCCGGTTTCACAATGCAGCAATATGCATCTGATTTGAGAGAAACTGAATTAGATAAACTTGGCGGTCCAGTAGTATCGATGGACGACTTAATTGACTTTCATATAACACTAGAAAAGGTTAATAATAGTGCTGATTTAATGTCTTTATTAAGTAGAAAAAAGTAAGTTCAATCAATATATTCATCTTCATCCCATTTAGAATATTTTGCATCTTCACTTTCGGATAGGATTTTACTATGTGATAAATTCTGAACAATACCTACACCTACAAGCGATATCCACATAAAGCTACCACCATAGCTCATAAAAGGTAGAGAAATTCCCGTCGTAGGTAATAAACCATTATTCATAGAAATGTTGATAAAGACTTGCAGGAGAAACATCATACCTATACCCAAAATTACTATTCTTGAAAACTCGCTTTTTTGATATGTAGAAAGACGAAATATTTCTGAAATAAATAAAAAGAACATAGCCAATATTACAAGAGTTCCAATAAATCCATATTGCTCAGCAAAGGCTGCGTATATAAAATCATTTTGGAATTCTGGAAGACTTTGCCTTTGAACTTGCAGTCCCTGAGAAAAACCTCTACCAAATAATTCACCTGAACCAATTGCTATTTTCGCTTGAATTTGTTGAAAACACTTTCCAGTAGGATCTTTTTCGGGTAAAATCCAGCAGTCTACCCTATCTTTCTGATATTCACCTAATAAATTTATGCTTTCTGGTCTTCCGATCATGAAGACAAAAAGAGAACTAAAGACAAAAACTAGCGTAAGTATTACTTTCGATGACTTTTTGAATAATAAAATTATTGATAAGAAAGAAACTATAAAACTAATAATAAGTTTTACTGAAATACGTTGATCTTTCAAAAATATCCAAAAAAATAGAACTATGAAAAAGACAGCAAAATAACCCAATATTTGATTTTTAGTTTTTCGGGAGAAATAAAACATAAAAAGTAAACATAACGATACGATAATAGTAGTTCCTAATGCAGGTTGTATAAGGATTAAAACCAAGATTGGTAATAAGAATAATAAATATGGTGTTAATTCATTTTTTAGAATTGAAGATTTAAATCTAATTGATAATTTTTTCCATTGAGTAAGAATGAAAGCTCCGTTTATTATCACAATTAATTTTGCAATATCTGCTGGCTGTATATTAATACTGCCGAAAAACGGAATTGGCATTACAAACCACCTGGAGGCTCCTTTTACTTTTGCAGTGAAAAGTAGCACTGCAACTAATAGAATTACTAAAACTACATACATCAAGATCTGGAACCATTTTTCCTTTAACCAATCAAGCCTTGCAAAACTAATAATTACATAAAAAAATATTCCAATGGAGGCATAAACTGTTTGTTTAATAAAATAGGATTCGTTTTCTGCTCCTGTACCACTTGTTGTGGAATATAGCGTAAAAAGACCAAGAAGCAATAAAGCCACTAGCAATCCAGAAAGATATATATCATGTTTTGAAAAAAACTTTTTTAACATTAAGATGAATTCAAGGATAATAGGATTTTATACTAAAAAAGATTATTCTTCATATGCTTCAACAATTAGTCTCTGCGAACCTATTCCGTCAGGTTTGCATGTCATAAGACTAACTGAGCTTCTCTTTTCTCCGTATATAGCAGACACATCGTCTACATTCACGAGTTTAACACGATAAACACTATACTTATATGTTTTATCTTGAAAATCTATGGTAAATTCATCCCCCAGATTTAATTTATCAATATCCGTAAATATTCCAGTGCTAAATGTTCTAGCCCCTCCTGTGAAAATACCTCTTGCACTATGACCGTAAAGAAATGTTTTTCCAGAATGCCCAGGTAATGAAGTTCCCTTAAAATGAGCAATAGCTCCCGAGAGAGTTGGATTGTATGAAGATTCGTTGTCACTGTTTGTATTAATAACTATAGGTATTTTTTTTAGACCTAGTTTATCTATAGTTATATACATCTTACCTGTAATTCCAGTTAAATTTTCTACCAGAGAAGAACTGGATTTAATTTCCTTATCTAATTCAGCAATATTAGCAGCTAAGTTTTTATTGTAATCATTGTTAGCATCTTTATTATCTGCGGCATAAACAGAAAAAGTATCCGCTGGTGATAATAATTCTTTCGAATAATTATCTACTTTGAAAAATTGAGCAGTATAAAAGCTTAAATATGGAAATCCGACATAGGCAAGTAGAAAAAGTCCAGCCGAAAAGAAAGCCAAAGGTAAATAAAACGGTTTTTTCACGTTCTTTGGAGGAATAATCTTTGATTTTCTTTTTTTATATTTATATAACGCCATGTACTACTATAAAAAAGTATTGTAAATAATACAACTAAATTAAAAAAGTATTCTTTGTATTTGGTTAAAGTAAAAAATTGATGTATAATGTTGTCTGACACTGAAATACTTAAATTATTTCATTAGGTGTCGAAATGATGGATAACACTACAGACCAGCAAAAAACACATACTTTAAATGGAAATAACCATAAAAAGGGAAATAAATTTGAAGCCATAGCCCAAGGTTTTTTGTTAAAAAAAGGATACTTAATTATTGCAACCAACTTTTTTTCGAAACGGTTTGGAGAAATCGATATTATAGCCAAAAAAGACGATGTAATTACTTTTATTGAAGTAAAAGGAAGGAATAGTCTTACTTTTGGCACAGGCGATACTTCAATAACCAGATCAAAAAAAAGAAAGTTGATACGTAGCTGTCAACACTGGTTACTTAAATTTGATATTCGAAACGATTGGCAAATTGACGTAATAGTAATAACGCACGATTTTGAAAATAAGAAATATTACTTGAAACATTACGTTAACTGTATAACACAATTAGATTTTTAAAAAACATTATATGACGATTAATAAATTTATATCATCCAAAGTTAGGGTAAAAATTATAAAGCAATTTATATTTCACCCCAGAGATAGCTACCATATTAGGGAGTTAGTCAGAATACTGAAGGATGAAGTAAATGCTGTTAGACGTGAACTTATTAACATGGAGAAGGCAGGATTATTGAAATCTCAAAGAGAATCCAACAGAATTTGTTATTCAATAAATCCTAATTATTATGCATATACTGAAATACGAGCGATGTGGCACAAAGAATACGGACTAGGTGCTCAAATTTTAAAGAACAAAAAACAATTAGGAAATATTTCATTTATATTGCTAACATATACTTTTTTGACTTTATCCGAGTCTAGCGAAAACGATTTAGATTTAATTGTAATTGGTGAACCTGACGAAAGAATTTTGGAAGCAATTGTAAAAAACGCGGAAGACGATCTTAAAAAAGATATTTTTTATACTGTAATTTCAGAAAAAGATTGGTATAACAAGATAAAAAGGAAAGATTCACAAGCCATGTCTTCCATAATACTTCCTCATGTTTTATTAATGGGTGATCCCACAAGAATAATTGAGTAATTTTTTAAAAAGCAATACATTTAAATACATTATTGTTCCAACTATTGTTTTAATGTTAATTAATTTTACAGTAATTGCTTTAGTTTTATTCATAAAAAACAAATAATATTACATATGCAAGATATTGAGAATATTAACGAATTTATTGAGTTGATTTCCAATGATTTTCCAATGTATAAAGACCAATTACACGAATACGCCTCAGGAATAAGGCATAACTTTGATTATCCTAATTTTATATCGGGTACTGGGTTTCAAAAGAAGGTCTGGATTACAATATTTGAAATTGAATATGGAAAGACTAAATCTTATAAAGAAATAGCAAAGAGTTTGAATTGCGAAAAAGCTGTCAGAGCAGTTGCTAATGCATGTGGTAAGAATCCACTGCCATTAGTTATTCCATGTCATAGAGTGGTCGGATCAAATGGGAAAATTGGAGGTTATAAATACGGCATTAATTTAAAACAACAATTACTTAAATTTGAGCAAAAGTTTTTAAGTAATCAATAAAGTGAATAATAATTAAATTATAATATTTATTGGCCATAAACTTTGAAATTTACATCTTAGGTGATAAAATCCATCTGATATATAACTATTCGGGAGGAATATTAGTAAATTCTGAATTAGAATAGATACGTTAAGTTAATAATTAATAATATGAAAGTAAAGAAAAGAGATATACTCGGAAAAAAGAATAAAAACTTGAGATTGAATGGCATGATTCCAGCTGTCATTTATGACAAAGATACTAATATTTCAGTACAAATCCCTATTGATGAATTCCTAAAGAATTATCACGAAAAAGGACATACTGGAATTGTGAAAGTTGAATTAGATGAGAAAATATATAATGTTTTAATAGATCATGTTCAGTTGGATCCTGCAACTAGAAAACCAATCCATACAACACTAAGAGAAGTAAATCTTAAAGAAGAAATAAATGCAGTAGTACCAATTGAGTATATCAATCAGGAAACAAGCAAGGGAGTTAAAGAAGATGGTGGGATCATTGTCACAAATGTAGATGAAGTCGAAATAATAGCCCTACCAACACATATTCCTCAACAAATCATTGTCGATATTGAAGAACTAAAAGTCGGCGAAGGTATCAAATTAGAAGATATTAAGTTACCTGAAGGCGTAAAATTCGCAACAGATGATGAGAATCTTCTATCACAAATCATTGTAACAATTACACATAAGAAGGTTGAGGAAGAAAAACCAGCAGAAGCTGCTGAATTCACACCTGCCGAAAGTACAAAAGAAAAGAAAGAAGACACTACAACCAAGTAATCATTTTTTAAAAAGGAGCCTCAGGCTCCTTTTTTTATACCTTTTTTGAAACTATATTAAAAAAAATCATCAAGATTGGTGAACAAAAAAGCTTCAAATCCAATTTGTTTCAGCATATCAATATTAACCTCACGGTCATCACTTATTAATATTTCTTCTGGTTTTAAATTTAAACTTTCTACTAGTCTTCTAAAGATTCTCTCATCCGGCTTAGTAATCCCCTCTTCATATGATGAAATAATAATATCAAAACGATCATTCAAATTAAATTCTTCAACCAGCCCCTGAAGACGATCTTTAAAATTATTTGTACAAACAGCTGTTTTTATTCCTTTTGATTTTAATTCTTGAATCAAATCGAGAATACGTGGATTTTCTTGATAACTAGCAATTAGCAAACACCTCTGGGGCTTGCAAATTTTAGCATACTGGTCTAAACTCTGCTAATGATTCAATCATCAGTTTTGATTAATCAAAACTGAAAATTTATTATATTTTAAATTAATACTATGGGAAGAATAATAGGAATTGACCTTGGAACCACAAACAGTGCTATGGCATATATGTCAGCCACAGGGCCACAAGTTATACCAAACAGAGAAGGTGCTAACACAACTCCTTCTGTAATAGCTTTGGTTGCAGATGGTAGCCGTGCTGTAGGAGCGAGTGCGAAAAATCAATCTGTTTTGAATCCTACAAATACTTTTTTTTCTATAAAAAGATTTATTGGTAGAACTTTCACAGATCCAGATGTTCAAAGAGACATCAAATTAGTGCCTTATGAAGTTAGAAAATCTAAAACGGATGGTATAGAAGTTAAATTCGGTGAAGAATGGATGGCACCAGAAGCAATTTCAGCAATGGTTTTAGCTAAATTAAAGGCAGATGCAGAGGCATATTTAGGTGAGAAGGTAGACAAGGCTGTCATAACAGTACCAGCATATTTTGATGATAGTCAAAGACAAGCTACAAAAAATGCAGGAAAGATCGCAGGTTTGGAAGTAGAAAGAATAATAAACGAACCTACAGCAGCATCCCTAGCTTATGGATTGGACAAAAAGAAGAACGAAATTATTGCAGTATACGACCTGGGAGGTGGTACTTTTGATATTACAATTCTAGATATAGGTGATGGAATATTTGAAGTCCTCGCAACAAATGGTGACACTCATTTAGGAGGAGATGATTTCGACCAAGTAATAATCAATTATTTGGCTGACGAATTCAAAAAGACAAATAGCATTGACCTAAGAGAAGATACATCCGCACTTCAGAGATTGAAAGAAGCTGGAGAAAAAGCAAAAATTGAGTTATCTTCAGTTTCACAAACAGTAATTAACCTTCCATACATTACAGCAGATACATCAGGACCAAAACACCTGAATATCAATATGACTAGAGCTAAATTGGAGGAATTAGTTGAGCCTTTAATAAAAGAAACTCTGGAACCAGTAAAGAAAGCATTAAAAGATTCTGGAAAAAGTTCATCTGAGATTAACGAAATAGTAATGGTTGGGGGTATGACAAGAATGCCAAAAGTAATTCAGGTTGTTAAAGATTTCTTCGGTAAAGAGCCAAATCTATCTGTAAATCCTGATGAAGTTGTAGCTGTAGGTGCAGCAATTCAAGGCGGAGTTATTACTGGCGATGTTCATGACATAACACTTCTTGATGTAATTCCTTTATCAATAGGATTGGAAACTGAGGGAAAAATTTTAACGAAGATGATTGAAAGAAATACAACAATTCCAGTATCAAAATCACAAGTATTCACAACAGCCGCGAACAACCAGCCAGCTGTCGATATCAGAATAGCTCAGGGAGAAAGACCAATGTTTGAAGATAATAAAATATTAGGTACATTTACATTGGAAGGAATCGATTCTGCACCAAGAGGAGTTCCTCAAATTGAAGTAACTTTTGACATTGATGCTAACGGTATTTTGAAGGTTACAGCAAAGGATAAAAAAAATAATAAGACAAAAGATATTACCATCCATGCATCTAGCAATTTAAGCGATGAAGAAGTCGATAAATTAATAAAAGATGCAGAAATGCATGCTACTGAAGATAAGACTAAGAAAGACCTTGCAGAGGCTAAGAATGACCTTGAGCAGCAAATTAATGAATCCAGAAAGATTATTGATGAACATGTCACATTATTATCAGAAGAGGATAAAAAAAGTCTAAGTGATAAAAGGGAAGAAGCCGAAAAAGTTCTAGCAGACTCTGTAGCACTACTTGACGATATACGTGCAAAAAGCCAAGAAATGAAGGATAAGAATCTCGAAATGCTTCAAAAAGCCAATGATGCTAAAAAGCCTGAAGAAGCACCAGAACAACAAGAAGCTAAAGAACCTGATACCGCAGAATAAATTTATACGGGAAGGTTAACGCCTTCCCTTTTTAATAAGCCACCAATCCAATTCCAATGGTATAATAAGACATAAAATATAAACTATATGAAACTTATTAAACTAGGTATTATAATTTCACTATCTTTATTAATAGGTGTTTTAGCTATTATTGCGGCATTAGCAACATTTAACGTTGTTAATCTGAATAAGACAACAGTTATCGAAACAAAGACCTCTGCCAGCTACTTGAATGTAACCACCACAAAAATAATGGAAAAAACAATAGAGATAACAAACAGTATTTCACCATCAACAATAGCCCCGACAAAAAATATTTCGACTACTATATCCCCTATTTCAATTCCTATAGAAAGTTTGAAAAAAATAACCCAATGGACAGATCCAAGCCAGGCCACCTTCAAATGGAGCGATTGCAATAATGAAACAAATATATCTGGCATGATGATTGAAACACCAGAATTGAACGCACTTGAAAGCCTCCAAGTTAATATTTCCGAAGAATTAGTAAAAGACGGATGGTCGGCCAACAATTGTAATACCAAGAACGTTGGAAAGAATTACAACATTGCATATACCAAATCAGGAGGGAAAATTATACTTACAGTATCAACTGATACAAACACAGCAGAAATTAACGTTAATAAAGTAAAATACACATTATTTTACGGAGACTAATTATTAGGTTAATTAATGTCTTATCACTTCTGAATAATATTGTTTATTGCGTTTTTTCCCTCTTCATTTATATAGTAAATAGGAGTTAATTCATGAAAAGGTTCTATTAATTTAGACAATTCCGAAAGATCCTTATATGGAATAATAAAAATTATTGGAGCCCATATATTTTTTTTGTAGTATTTTTCTAGACTTGGATTAAATTTAATCAATATTGGTGAATTTATTTCATCTCCAATACTACCCGTTAGAATATCAGCACCAAAAGATACCATTTCTAATAATAATTCCTTTAAATCTTGTCTTTTATATCTTTTAAAAGTATCAGAAAAATTTACTGAGGGATCGTCTGCCTTACCTGCCTTTAAATTATTTTCAATCTTAAATACCAGCCTCTTATAAAAAGCATAAAATGAATCATTTTGTACAAATATATGCTGTATCTTGGATTTATTAAATTTTTCAAAATCAAATATATTTTCAACAATTTGACCCGAAGCAATATCAACATCTCCTTCTTCGCTAAAAAATAACACCCTATCTTTTTCGCTATAATCTACTATTTGAGAGCCACTATTATAGACGCCACCTCTTGAATATTTGTAAATGATATCAAATTTATGCTTTCCTAATAAATCATCCAACGTCAATTTTGACAAAGAAACTACCAGTACTCTTTCTAGTATTTCTGGATCTTGGACTAATTTTTTGAATATATATGTTGTAGTGGTAGCTGTTTTTGAAGAAGATTTAAATACTATTTTTTTATATAAATTGAGATTCTTACATAAACTAATAGTGAGTTGAAATACAGGATTCGAAATAGAGCCTAAAATTAAAGCACTTTCCAGTTTATCTTCTGAAACGTTATCATACTCATGAGCATTTAAATACTCAATACTTTCGTGTATTTCTTCTCTGCATTGACTAATTGGTTTACCGATTTCATGTGTCATCAAATAAACAATCTCGTCTTCGTGTTTTACGAGAACATCTTTATATTTATTTATGACCAAACTATCTCTACAATCTCCGGTCGAAGATAAAAAAGTATGAATATCCGCAATGTCAGCAAAATATACATCACCAATTTTTTTGCCTGTCAATCTTGATAGCACTTCAGGATTACCTTTTTCCAATTTTTGTTCTGATAAAATATTATCAAAACGATTATACCATAGAAAATACAATAACAAGCATCCTTACTGATTTTATTGAAAGGGAGCCTTTACATATGGTATTATTAGCTGTTATTTAATATTATTACATAAATTTGAAACCAAAAAGACAAATCGTGGATCCGTTAGCTTCTAAATATAGAAGAAACGAAGCTATAACAGCAAAAGAAGTTAGATTAGTTGACGCCGAAGGAGAACCTGCAGGGGTAGTTCCTTTGGATAAGGCTATGCAGATGGCAAGGGAGGCAGAAATGGACTTAGTAGAAGTTGCCCCATCAGCTGTACCGCCAGTTTGCAAAATAATTTCTTGGTCTAAATTTAAATATGACTACTCCAAAAAATCCAAGCAAACAACGGCGAAGACACAAATGAAGGAAATTCGTTTGGGAGCTCTTATTGGAGACAACGATAGAGATCATAAAACAAAAAGAATAAAAGAATTTCTAATTGAGAAACATCTTGTTAAAATTACTGTTAGAACACCAGGTAGAATAAAGATTGAAAATAGCAGAAATGTTATGACAAGAGTGCTTGACGATATATACGAATATGGCGAATTAGAAGGTGCTGTAAAGCAAGAAGGACATTCCATAACAGCCACTGTCAAACCTTTGAAGACAAAAAGAACAAGGCCAGTTGTGGACGACGAGGCCTGATCGGGCAACTAGTGCATTTTTCCGTATTTTTGGTATAATCTGGATGCTTTTACAGCTTTGGTGACACCAAAAGATTTAGATTGATTTGAATTATTATTATGAAAGTTAAAACAAGAAAAGCCGCAATAAAGAGATTTAAGCTCACAGCAACCGGCAAATTAAAACATGGGATATCCCAATGGAACCACCTTAGAATGAAGAAAAAAACTAAGGTTCATCAGAGAAAAAGCTTGAGACGTGTATTGAAAAGTAATTCTCAAACGAGAATGCTCAAAGCACAAATGTCTAAGTAATTTATTAAGCTATTTTAAATATATAAAAATGAGAGTAAAAAGAGGCGTAACAAAAAGAAAAGCTCATAAGAAGCTACTGAAGGCCGTCAAAGGCTATAGAATGAAAAGAAGCAAGGTAGTAAGTGTTGCACATGAAGCATTTCATCATGCTGGTCAATATGCCTTCAATGGCAGAAGAAAAAAGAAAGGACAGTTAAGAGAAATATGGATAATTAGAATTAATGCAGCTCTTGGAGAAAGAATGAGTTATTCTAAATTTATTCAAGCTTTGAAGGTTAAGAATGTTTTATTGGACCGAAAGGTTCTTGCAGATCTTGCAACAAACGACATGAAAGCATTTGATGCTGTATACGAAGCAGTCAAATAAATTAACAAATAAATTAACAAACAAATTTAAAGAGGACACCGAAAGGTGTCTTTTTTACCACTTAGTTAATTTCTTTTCATAGGTCTTTCCTGCTTTATTTCTATAAAATTCTGATTGTATTAATCCGAAAAAGATATCTTCAGGAGGAAGTTGAAGACCGTGAAATCTATTAGAATATGTTTCATATCCTCTTTCTGGATAAATATATATAGATTTTCTGTGAGTCCGACGATAAAACAAACCATCTAGAGCATGTATAGGAACTAAGACAGTAGAAATCCCCTTCTCCATTTCATCATGCCTAGCAAATCTCATTCCAAATCCAATATTATTATTTTGCACAGATTTACCATAATTCTCCCACGTCGAATCAATATTCCATTTTGGTGGAAGATAATACCAATCATCTATATGTCCTTTGTATAGACTAGCTAGCCTTTTTAAATATTTCTGTTGTAGATGATTCACAGCTAAAAAGTTTTTTCTTACTGAATGATCTACTCCTCCTCGATTTTCGACATCAAACTTTTCATAAAAAGGCCAAGGGAAAAAAGGACCACCGTATAAATTATCATTGTGCTGAGCAACCGTTAATAATAGAGCTATCCCGGGATTATTATACATTTCACGAGAAGATAAAATATCAAGACATAAATTTTTATGAAATAAATGAGCAACTTCAAGTTTAAACATACCAGCTCTGAATTGAGGATCTAATTCACTTCGGATATCATATCTTTTCTTATTTTTTATACCATAATGCCGAATTAACGATTTTAATTCCACATGTGATAGTCCATGATATTCTGGATGTGAACTCAAAAAATCTTCTTCACTAAAATTTGCATCCGGCAAACGAAAACGTTGCTTAAGAACTGCTTTACCTCCAGCAGACATACCAGCCCCAATAGTCATTAACATTAACGAGTTAAGTATTAATGATTGAATTAACATTTGTTTGTAGTTTGGCTTTTTATCAGCTTCAAAATATACAAACTTTTCAGAAAACATAAAAAAATATTCTAAAAGGATTGTAAAAAATTTCACCTACTATTTACAATATATTATATAAAGGTTACATTTATATATGCAATATTTATCAAATTAAAGCTATGGATATTTTTTGGACAATCTTTTGGGTTGTTTTTTGGATTATGATATTTATAGGATTAAGTGGAGTCTTTTTTTATTTTATAAAAATACTAAGAGATATATCAATCGTCTTAAAAACAGCAACTAGTGTATCAGAACAGATACAAGCAATAGCAGATTTAGTCGAAGATGTGAGAACTAAAGCAAGCATGGGCGTTTTCGTTGATGTACTCGAATTATCAAAAAGATTATTCATTAAGTTAAAAGGCTCAAAAAAAAAGCACTGATACTATATAGATAATGTTAAATAATTCTATAGGACATCGGTAATCAATCACTATATATACTATTTTACAGTTTGACGGCACATATAAAAAACTGATACTATCTATATAGTAAAAAAGCTTCTAACCAACCACAAATCTACGTGAAAGCGTAGATTTTTAGTATATGATTATTTAGAAAAGTAAAGCAGGGTCAACGCAATCATAGCAACAAGAATATATTCAAGAATAACAAGCACAGATATCTTTTTTTCTACCCACTTCATAAAAATACTAGTAATAACATAATCCCATAGTACGACCTGCGAAGTTATAAGTAATAATGCAATTGTTTTTTGTTCTTGAAATAAAATCAGACTTAAATATACATATCCGCTTAGTAATATAGATACAGTTATCGAGATGAATGTATTTATAAAATTTAATTTTTCTTTTCTCCATAGCGAAGAAATTAAATACACAAATTGTATAAGCCCCAAAATAGCAGCGGTTAACGATCTTGGATATGCATAAATATTTTGCAATAGAAGCGCTAAATACGAAATAAAAGCAAAAGATAAATATCTAGACGAATCAAAAAAAGAATCTATATAAGCTTCAGTTTTCAAATACGAAGTATAAATATTTCTATAACAATAAAATGTAAAATAAGTCATTATAGAAGTAACTATAACCGAAATTGTATTTAGAATAATATCATTTCCAAAGTAAATAAT
Organism: bacterium; assembly: GCA_037139335.1. Taxonomy (GTDB): domain Bacteria; phylum Patescibacteriota; class Dojkabacteria; order JAOAGR01; family JBAXGO01; genus JBAXGO01. Next base: position 35,960 of record JBAXGO010000003.1, on the reverse strand, counting down.
TGCTGCACAAATAGTATATTGTACGACAGGCATCAATATAATATTGTACATATGATGTTTTCGGATTCTTTTAAAGACAGTCCTTAGTTCATGTTGCTTATGATAAACCGACGAATAAAGTTTAATAGAAAAAAGAAATTCTGAAATTGAAACAAGTATCAATCCTATTAAAATAAGTATGTACACTACTCCATCAGCCCCCATCTGCTTCACGTTTATTAAAAAAAGCAAAGAGGTAAATATTAAAAGTGTATATATCAACGACCTAATATCAAAATATTCATTAATTATTTTTTGTCTAATTGTTATCATATTATATTTCCTGAAACAGTTAATACTAATGCAACCAAAACAACAGCTATAGGAACTGTATGATGAATTGATAAATATTTATATTGATTTAATTTAGGATCTAGTGGATTTTTACCTGCCTTACTTTCTTTGAAAAATATGAATATTACCTCAAATATAAAGAAGGCAAGAAGTATTAAGGCAAAAGAAATATTAACAACTTGCTTAATACTTTTATTAGTTAACCCTAGGAATGTATTTGCCGTAGATTGAGAATCCAAATAAATATCAGGTAATGCAACAATATCAATTGCTTTATTACCAGATCTATCATACGCCGATAAAGCGACTCCAACATTCCCAGAAGAGACGAAAAGATCTCCAGCAAAGACATTACCTTGTTTCTGCAAGTCGATACCATTTACACCTGAACTAGCTGTAATACTAACAGTATCATCAGATGCTTGTATTTGAATATTATATGAACCATCTTCATTTTTAATTATTTTTGCAGTATCGTGAAGTAAGACAGGTTTGATAGTATCAACAGTAATATTCACAGGGTCTGACGATTTTGAAACAGCTCCCGTCAAAGTTTTTGAAGTAGCACTAATAGTATGTTGACCATCATCGAAAACAACTTCTTTCATATCAAAGGCACCTCCATCAGCTGTTATCGTCCCCACTTTGGTATCGCCATCATAGACGGTGACTTCATTGTTTTCCGGTGCGGTTCCTTTTATATCAATTGCATTACTATTAATATAAACATTATTCAAAGGCTCTGTTATTTGAGGCCGCACAACATCATCCGTACCATTATTTTGTACTTTATTATTTGATGAAACATTATTTTTTATTGTTGTTGGTGCAGTATTAATATCAGCAGAAGGATCTCCAAACATTTGAACAACAATAGTAGTATCCAAGCATGTTTTGAGAGTATTGTCCTGAAAGTTAGGATATAAACCGTCACAAATTTGTTTACCACTAACCGCTGCAATACCGATGTTTAAATATTCAGGTTTAAGCAAATTAGCTCGATGTCCACTACTATTCATCCAAGCAGTATGAACTGAATCAGCACTTGTGAAATCTTTGGCTAAGTTTTCTCCAGCAAATGTGTAGGTATAACCTGAATCATTTATAAACTGCCATGGAGTTTCACCTGTAGGACCATAATGAGACCAGTACTGTTTCTTGAACATGTCTATAGCTTTATTCGTAGCAGCATTAATAAGTCTTTGATCAACTTTTACATAACCAAGACCATTATCAGATCTACTTTGGTTTGCCAAATCGACAAGCCTAGCTGTATCAATATATGTAGCAGCACTTGCCTTTGTAAAACTTAACCCCAGCAATGGGGCAACAATAAGATTAAATATTAATATTACAAGAAATGACGATAACAGGGATAGTACACGATAGTGATGCCCAGTAATTTTTATTTTTCTTTTCGATTTTTTTAAAAACATTTCAACACTCTATACCTCACATAGTAAAGCAAAGCATGGTGTAAGTAAATAGATAAGATATATATAGCATCTATCTTCGGCGATAGCTTTTCGTGCTATCAATGAGGTTTTTTGATTCCAGTAGCATTTGACTGAGCAGTTTTTATTAAATTTTAAATAAATAACATAATAACTATTTGTAAACTATAATTTAAAGAAAATTATAGTAAAAGAAATAATAACGATCCCCTTCTTCTTAATAATATGATTATTTTTTATTTTCTGTAAAGTCTCCAAAGATTTTAAAAAAAAAGGGACTCATTTACGAGTCCCATAATTCCAAGAAATTTTATTTTGTTTTCTTAGCAATACCTTCTGCAATATTTGCAGGAACTATTTCATACTTTTTGAATTCCATTGAAGGAGTTGCTCTACCCTGTGTTGCACTTCTTATTTCAAGAGCAAAACCGAATAGATTTGCTAGTGGAATTTCTGAGTGAATAACTTTAGCATTACCTCTTTGATCAGTACCAAGAATCATACCTCTCTTGGAGTTAACCATACCTGTAACTGTACCAAAGTATTCTTCAGGAACAACTGTTTCAACTGCCATAATAGGTTCAAGTATTACTGGTCTTGCATTTCGCATAGCTTCTTTGAAGCCAATAGATCCTGCAGCCTGAAATGCGGCATCAGAAGAATCAACTTCGTGATAAGAACCATCGTAAACAACGGCTTTAATATCCTGAATTGGGTAACCAGCCATTACTCCACTTTCCAAGGTTTTTCTAATACCTTTTTCAATTGAAGGAATATAATTATTTGGAATTGATCCACCTTTTACTTCATTAACAAATACGAATCCAGCACCTCTTTCCAAAGGTTCAACTCTAATCCAACAGTGACCGTATTGACCTCTACCACCAGACTGTTTGATATATTTACCTTCTGCTTCTGCAACAGCAGAAATAGTTTCTCTGAATGCGACCATTGGTGCTCCAACATTTACACTTACACCAAATTCTCTTCTCAATCTATCCACAATTACTTCCAAATGAACTTCACCCATACCTGACATAACCATTTGACCTGTTTCTGGATCTGTTTGCATTCTTAATGTAGGATCTTCTTCCAAAAGTTTGCCAATTGCATTACCTAGTTTATCTTGATCATTTTTCGATGCAGGCTCAATAGCTTGTTGTAGAACAGGTTCTGGGAAAGTAATATTTTCCAAAATAATTGGATTTTCTGGATCACATATTGTATCTCCAGTTCCTAATGTTTTCATCCCTACCAATGCTGCAATTTCACCAGCTCTAACTTCTGAGACTTCTTCTCTATGGTTAGCATGCATCAAAAGGACTCTACTTACTCTTTCTTTTTCTTCTTTTGTTGAATTTTCGACATAAGTACCAGATTTCAAAACTCCACTATACACTCTAAAGAAAACTAACTTACCAACATTAGGATCGGTAGCAACTTTAAATGCAAGTCCAGAAAAGGGTTCCTTATCAGATGCATGTCTTTCTATTTCTGACTCATCTTTTGGATTAATACCTTTTACTATTCCATCGTTTACATCCAATGGAGATGGTAAATATCTCAATACACAGTCTAGTAAGAATTGAACACCTTTGTTTTTCAAACTTGAGCCTCCAACCATTGGGTAAATAGCATTCTGAATAGTACCCATTCTAATTGCCTTGTTAATTTCTTCCTCAGTTAATTCTTCACCACCAAGGAATTTCTCCATTACAGCTTCATCGTATTCTGCAACAGCATCAATCATTGCTTCACGATATTCTTTAGCTTTATCTAAGTATTCAGCAGGTATTTCTTGATATTCATATTCCTTGCCCATATCGTCCAAATAAACGATAGCCTTCATATGAACTAAATCAATGATACCTTTGAAGTCACCTTCCTGACCAATAGGAATTATTAATGGAACTACTTTGACCCCAAGTCTGTCTTTGACACTTTGAAGTGATGAGTAAAAATCTCCACCAACTTTATCAATCTTATTGCAGAAAATAATTCTAGGAACATTGTATTTATCAGCTTGTCTCCATACTGTTTCAGTTTGAGCTTCAACACCCTGACTTCCATCAAGTAATGCTACAGCACCATCCAAAACTCTTAGAGATCTTTCTACTTCAACAGTGAAATCAACATGTCCAGGTGTATCAATAATATTAATTCTATGTAAAACACCATTTAATGTCCAAAAAGCAGTTGTAGCTGCAGATGTGATTGTGATTCCTCTTTCCTGTTCTTGAACCATCCAGTCCATAGTTGCGGCACCTTCATGCACTTCACCTATTTTGTGAGTTCTACCTGTATAATAAAGAATACGCTCTGTCGTGGTAGTTTTACCAGCGTCAATATGAGCGATAATCCCGATATTCCTAATCAGGTTTAACGGAATATTTCTGTTGTCCGTAGCCATATAATTTTTTTTAATAAATACAATTTAAAGATTGGGATTACGAATTACGGAATCAAACATTACAAAACTCGAGGGGAAAACTCTATCGTAATCTTTGATTGATAACCCATAATCTCGCACAGGATTGAGTATATAACATTTTTTTGGTATTTTCTAATATTCTCTAGTATATATGACAAAAATTATAAATAATTTTAAATTCAAATTAGGATTTAATATAAAAACAATAGTTCTGATTACTTTTTTAGTATCTCTTATCTTCGCAATACTCTCCATTCCAGATTATATTGGAAATGGTCTTTGGGGATGGGAAAGAACACTTTATTTCCGAATTTACGATTATATATCTCACGGGCAAATACCATACAAAGACTTTTTTATTGAATACCCTCCTTTAGCACCGTATTTTATTACTTTTCCACTATCTTTCACGAATGGTTTCAGCAACCCAATCTTTGCCTCCCTTTATTGTTTATTAGTTGGTTTATGGATAATTATATATTTTTTAATTAGCAATTCGCTATTATTAAAATTAGCAATCGATAAAAAAACAATAGCGAAATATAGCTTAATATCACTTTTATGCTTAATTTTAACGGGGACACTTGTTTTTACGCGATACGACATTTTTCCAGCAATATTAACAGCAATTGGAGTCGGTCTTTACATTCTATATTTAAATAAAAATAAAAGAATTATATTTATAATCGCTATATTATTAATAGTCTTAGCTGGTTTCTTGAAACTATACCCTTTCTTGATAATTCCATTGTTAATAATGACAGAAATTTTCAGAGCGAAATGGACAAATATAATAATCAGCATCTTAATATTCCTTATTATTTTATTCATAAATATTCCATTTATTTTATCCGGGAGTGGCAGGTTCCAAGATTTTTTAAAATACCAAACTGAAAGAGATATCCAAATAGAAAGCACTTACGCCTCTGGATTATTTTTGCTTGAAAAAGCAGGTTTTATCAAAACAAACGTTACAATTCAATATGGTGCACTTGAAATAAACAATGATTATACAGAAACTATTGGAAAGACATCTCTGCCATTAATAGGACTTGGCTGTGCGGCAATTTATGCTCTTTTCGGGTACTTTTTAACAAGATTTAAAAAACACATACTTTCTTACGAAAAAATAACTCACATAATAGTATTATTTTCCATAACATTAATTAGTATCTTTTTATTTTTCAATAAAGTCTTTTCACCACAATACATAATATGGATAATTACTTTCATTCCCCTACTCGCATTACTATCAAAAGACGAGCATAAGAAGGATAGAAAAAAAATTCTAATAATACTTATATCAATTACATCTTTAACACTGTTGGTTTATCCCCTACTTTATAACTTAATACAGAAGAAAGAACTTATTGGTCAATTATTATTATTTTCTCGAAATATAGCTGTAGGAGTTCTAATTTTCTTTTTAGTCCGCTTCGCTGTAAAAATATTCAAGGATAAAAAATAGTTGGATGGTTTGACAAGATATCATCCCGAATGAAATGAGGGATCTTGACGGATTATTTTACACCGAGGGAGGGATCTTTTTTGAAGACAAGATCGGCACCCCTCTTCGCAGAGGACTCTTACAACGTAGCGTTATAGAACACTAAGTGGCATGACATACTTTTCCTCAGAACTTTTAATTCTTAATTCTTAATTTTCCGAGCCCCCCTTCACCACAGTAGTATGCCAGTTGCTAACTGCTAATTTTGACATTACAGATATTATATCGTCTCGCGTAACATCATCGATTCCTTTTATCACCTCATCAATAGTATACATATTTCCATATAGACATTCGTATTTTCCCAGAAACCATGTCCAGCTATCCGTAGTATCCATATTCATAAGTAATGAAGCTTTGTATAATTCTTTTGCTCTATGTAAATCATTATCGGTAAAATCTCCATCAGACAGATTTTTTATTTCTTTCAGGACAATATTTTTTACAGTTTCAATTTTGTCAGGCATTAAGCCAGCATCAATAGCAACATAACCAGACTGAGACCAATGATTGTTATATGCGTATATGTTATAGGCTAGCCCAAGTTTTTCTCTAACTTCAATAAACAATCTTGATCCAGCACCAGAGCCCAAAACAGATGTAGCGACACTAATTTTATACCTATCGGGATCAGAAAACGGAACAGAATATGTTGCCATTCTCAATTGAGCCTGCTGAACATCTTTCGTGTATACCATCTCCGATGAGGTGAAAGGTTCAGGAGTAAACTCTGGTTCATGATATTCACCGTGAGGATATTCAGAAAAATATCTATCAATTAACTCTTCTAACTGAGAATGGGTTATGTCTCCAGCAGCTACAATTACAGTATTCTCAGCAAAATAATGAGATTTATAAAAGTCTTTTATCATTTGTCCATTCAATTTGTTCATTCCATCTATAGTTCCAGCAATATTTCTTCCGTATTGATCATTCGGGTACAAATTTTCTACAAGCTGATCTGTCGCATATTCTGATGGATCATCTTCATACATTTTTATTTCTTCTTTAATGACGCCTCTTTCTTTATCAACTTCTTCTTCAATAAAAAGACTATGTAAAAAAGCATCAGATAATATTTCAAAACCAGATTCTAGATTTTGTTTCAAAACCTTAATAAAGTAAGCCGTAAACTCCTGAGATGTAACAGCATTAGCTTCTGCACCAATCATTTCAAGATCATAAAATATTTGGTGAGGAGAAGGTCTTTTGGTAGTTCCTTTGAATACCATATGTTCAAAAAAATGTGCAATTCCAGCATTATCTGCTGTTTCAAATCTTGAACCAGTATGAACGAAGATACTAATATAAACAGATGGTGTGTCGGGAATATTATGTGTAACAAGTCTAATTCCAGACTTGTGCGTTGTTTTTGTTGTATGAGAATTCATATTATATTTCATTAAGGTAAAAAGTATATCAGACTATTTAAAAATATTTCTGTGAAATTTTATTTTTTTATTATTTATGAGACATTCCCAGTCTAGAAAAGTAAGAGTAATTGAACAAATAATCCCTATAATTCCCAAAAGGATTGAAACAGGATTGAAGACTCCCTGCCCAATAATATCACCAAGTGATGAATAAACTTTTGATACAGTAAGCGCGACAATAAAATATTGAATCCAACGCCCCAAGATAAAACCAAGTGCAATGGGCCAAAATTTAATTTTTGCAGCCCCTGCAAGAATGAAAACAGGACCAGTAGACAATGGAGAAATGCTATACAAAGCCATTACACCAGTAGTTATTAAATTATTTTTGTGCACAATTTTTCTTAATATTCCGTAACCATTGTGAATATGATCTGCTAGAAATTTAGCTCCCAAATAACGCACTATTACATATAAAGCCATTCTACCAAGAATTGCACCAATAACTGTAGTAATAGTTAATACAATTATATTCGCATCTGTTTGAATGTAATAAAAGCTAAGTAAAAGAGATGTAGGCGGAGCAACATCTGGAATAATATTGAAAACAAAAGCTAATATAAATAAAACTAGAATCGTATCAAACATGTTTGAACCTGTTAATAAAATTTATTATATACTTAACCAAGCCACTCTACCATTCGTTTGTGTAGACAATATACCTTTCAGCCATTATTTGTTGTAAACTTGATTGTTATTATTTATTATCATGTCCTTTTTACAAATAGTCGTTTTAAGTTTTTATATTCTACTTCTTCTTTTGCTCACTATATTTATTACTTCTCAATTCTGGATAGATATTAGTAATATGAAATTGAAAAGCAAATTCGGCCTTCCTTATGTACCAACGTCTAGAAGAAGATTAAGAAAAATTATGGAATTTGCAGAAGTAAAGCCAGGAGACCAGGTTATAGATCTAGGCTCTGGAGACGGAAGAATGGTAATAGCAGCTGCAAGAGCTGGAGCATACGCAGTTGGATATGAATTAAATCCCGTATTAGTATGGTGGTCAAGGATAAAAATAAAATGTTTAGGATTATCCAAAAACGCTGTAATACTTCGAAAGGATTTATTCAAAGCTGATTTTTCTAAATATAATGTATATCTTTTGTATACTATGCCTTGGGTAATGGATAAAATACAGAATAGACTAAACGAAAGCAAATACGATACTATAAGGGTAGTATCAAATACATTCCAATTTGGAGATATTGAACCTTTAAAATCAGCAACTAAAGAAAAAGTATACCTTTATGAAATTAAAAAAAGTTAATCTTGATAATATAAGAAAATATCTTACTTTAGGTAGGATAAAGAAAGTATTGAAAAAAATTTTACGAAAGATAAAATCCTGTTCTAGATTTACAATAGAATTTATAATTATTCATAAAAAGAAAATTTTATTAGCTTGTTTAGCTATCACTTTATTGATTTTTTTTATCATTACAATACTCAATGTATACTATGATGCTAAATATAAAGATCTCGTTAAAAATATTAGCGACATAGAAAGTGTAGATAGTCGTTATACAGCTTTAGTTTTAGGTGCTGGCATATCTTCTGACGGAGGTCCTTCCAAAATGCTTCAAGATCGCCTGGATACAGGTTATAATTTATTAAAGATGGGAAAAGTTTCAAAATTAATATTAAGCGGTGATAACCGACAAGAAAATTATAACGAGCCAGAAGTCATGAAAAACTACCTTTTGAAAAGAGGTATTCCTGAATACAAACTAGTTGCTGATTATGCAGGTAGAAGGACATATGACTCGTGCTATAGAGCCAAAGTAATATTTGGACAAAGTAGACTCTTTGTCGTTACACAAGATTTCCATATTAATAGAGCTGTTTTTTTATGCAAATCAATGGGAATTGATACCATCGGCATCCGAGCAGACATGGAAAGCTATCCTGGTGTATGGACAAACATAGTCAGGGACTTCGTTGGTATGTTTGGAGCCTTCATTGATGCAAAAATATTCAAACCAGAACCAGTACTAGGTGACCCAATTAGAATATAACGGCTTTGTATTTTTGCCAGTTTTAATATATAATCGTCATGCTTATTTTTAATGCCATGGATACAGTTCAAATTTCAAAAGTCACTAGTTCACAGATAAAGACCGACTTACCAACAATAAATGTCGGAGATACAGTAAAGGTGTTTACGAAAGTAAAAGAAGCTAAGGGTATAAGAAGCCAAGCTTTCGAAGGTATCGTAACAGAACACAGACACGGCGGAATAGAAACAACAATAGTTGTAAGAAAACTTAGCGATGCTGGTGTATTCGTAGAGAAAATTCTTGCAATCCACTCCCCTGCTGTAGATAAAATCGAGATTATCAAAAAAGGTAGAGTCAGAAGAGCTAAACTTGGTTACCTAAGAGGTAGAGTTGGTAAACAGGCTTTGTACGTCAAACCAGCCGAAAAAAAGAAATAAGACTCAGCAATGAGTTTATCTTTTGAAAGAGATTTTTAATCCTGCACTAGTTGCAGGATTTTTTGTTTTCAGGCAGAATAGTTCATGACAATAAATCAGTTAGAAAAAGTTTTTCTAGAAAAATACAAATACATAATCGGTGTAGATGAAGCTGGAAGAGGCCCATGGGCTGGACCAGTCACCATAGGAGCCGTTTTATTAGATGTTGAGAAGTTAAATGCAATATCAGCATTAAAATTTTTAAATGATTCCAAAAAGCTTAACCACAAAAAACGTGAGATCTTGGATAAAGAGATAAAAGAATGCGTAAAAACTTACACCATAGCAGACATAAGCCACGAAATAATTGACGAAATCAACATACTAGAAGCCACAAAAACTGGCATATTATCATGCCTAGAAGACATTATTAATTCTGCACAAAATATCAATTCAGTAGGAATTCTAATCGATGGTAAATTTAATAATATTAAAGAGCTAATTTCAGAACTAGGTGTATTCCAAGGGATAGAATGGGATGTAGAAACCGTAGTTGACGGTGATGCACTCTGCCCTTCAATTTCAGCCGCATCAATACTAGCAAAAGAGCATAGAGACAGACTAATGCATGACCTACATAAAATATACCCCGAATACGGCTTTGATAAACACAAAGGCTATGGAACAAAATTTCATTCCGACATGCTGAAAATATTCGGTCCCTCCGACATTCACAGAAAAAGCTTCAGACCGATAAGAGAATTATTGAATTAATCAAGATCTGTCCTCTTTTACACTTCTTACATTACCATTGCCGTCCTTAACATCCAAGGGAAAATATCTTAAATATACACGAGCTGTTTCTTCTTTTGAAAGTCCATATTTGTCTCCTAATTTAATAATTGCATTCATAAAGAATCCTTTTCCAGCGATTCTAGGAGTATCAAATTGTTTTTTTACAAACTGTATATCACCTTTTTCATCAATATAAAAGACATGTCCTCCAACCTCATAAAAATGAAAAGGTTTACTATCATTTGTTTGTAATGGATTATCTTCAATATTAGCCATAGTTTTAAACATTTCCATATTATAACGAATACTTCCAAGCCTAGCCTCCCTCATTTCTTCTGTTAAAGGAATGCCGCCAAAAGTCCCTGTTATAAGATCTCTTGCACTATCAGCAAATTCTGTTAAATTTCTAAAAGCGCTTTCATCACGTCCACTTTTACCGTCACGACTATTTTCAATTGCACTAATTAATTTTTCTTGAGGACTAATCTCTTTATTTTTAGTAAATCCCCCTTTTACTTCATTAAGACCACCATCCATAAGAATATCTTAAATATAATATTATATACCTTATCGTTTGTTTTTCATCTTTTCAATTATAATCAACATCAAATAATGTTATAATACCCTGTTTTTATCAATTATGGACTGGTTAAAATTACAACAACCTATCATCGCGCTTGGCGCCATGGACGGCGTGACTGACACTTCTTTCCGCCAAATATGCCATGAATGGGGAGCGGATGTAGTGTTCACAGAATTTATTCATTCTACTGGGCTTTTGCGTTCGGCGAAGTATCGAGATCCAATCTTAAAATTTAGCGAAAAAGAACGTCCTGTTATAGTTCAGATTTACGGCAACAATCCTGACGATTTTTATTCAGCAACAAAATATGTTTTGTCACTAGGGTTTGACGGCGTAGATATTAATATGGGTTGTCCTAGCAAAAGCGTATCGGGACATGGTTCAGGTTGCGCATTGATGAGAACTCCCGACCTTGCAGAAAACATAGTTAAATCGGTGATAAAAGCACGAAATGAATATACAGCATCTATTTCAGACTCCCTCAAACTTTATGAAAAAAAACATTACCCTGTCACAGTCAAAATGCGTATTGGTTATGATAACGTAATCGCAAAAGATTTCGCACAAATGCTGCAACAAGCCGGCGCAGAAGGACTAATAGTTCATGGTAGAACGTTGAAAATGGGATATTCAGGATATGCTGATTGGAATGTAATTGGAGATGTTGCAAAAAATATATCAATTCCTGTACTGGGAAATGGCGATGTGAAAAAAGCTGATGACGTAAAAAGAGCACTCGATTTGGGATGTATTGGAGTAACAATAGGACGTGCAACATTTGGCAATCCATTTATTTTTCACGAAATAAAAAGAGATTTAAACTTACCCACGAACAAAGATAAAAACATAGAAATAAATTTAAAATTACGACTGAATACATATCTTGAACACGCAAAATTAGCATTTAATGAATCTGGCGATAGAGGTTTAATAGAAAGCAGAAAACATATTTCTGGGTATGTAAAAGGATTCGAAAACGCATCAGAAGTAAGACAAAAATTAATTTTTGCAAAAACTGTTGATGAAATTGAAGAAATTATAAAATCTTCACTATACTAATGCTGAAGCAATAAATTGCGTTCCACAAGCGAAGGTATCAGCTGGTTTTAAAAGCATACCAGATCCACGTCTCATATCATTCGCTAAAAAAAAGCCACTTTTATCTAAACCATACGATTCAGATAATTCAATATGTGGGCGATAATTTCCTTCTTCAACTAAAGAAGTCGATACACTAACACGAGAGCCACTATTTGTAAAAAGCAGAGTAACTCCTGTGTATTTGAATACTTGCTGAGTTGCGGTGGGAGCTGGTAATAATAAATCAGAACCTTGTAATCTATTCATCTGAAGCTCAATATCTAATGAGCCACCACTAATACTACTATCTACACCAAACGAATACCACGGAATATCGATTTCCTTCTTTTTAAATTTTTTTATGAGAGCTGGCATAATATGGTGAGACCGTTTTATTTTATTTATTTGGATTACACCAATATTTAAATTTTTGCCACATGGAATGATATGCCATTCTGGTAAACTTGTAGCATTAGTATCATAAGCTAACCAATATTGATGTCGAATATTACTTTGTGCACTTAAATATATCGTATTGAATATAGTTTTATATAAATAATAATATAATTTACCTATATTAATTTCTGTTGATAAAAAAGACCTTACATTAAACTCTGGATTACTTGGTATATCCAAAGGAGTTTCTGATCTAGGTTTTGTATCAGGAGATTTTCTAAACATTATATGTTTTCGAGTGGAGTATATTATTGCAATATATGGGTAGATTTGTCAATATGCTAACCTGTTATAATAAAGAAAGAATTATTTCTAAATAAAATAATGTGGCAATAATAAAAAGAAAGGAATCGAATACAACAGATGTAGAACTAGATGAATTATCTGCTAATAATTTGGACATACTTCACATGTATCCCAAAGAAATGAATATATACGGAGATTACGGAAATGTGATTTGTCTAAAAAAAAGACTTCAATGGCGTGGACTTGGAGCTGAAGTATTTCAATTACACATAGGAGGAAAAATAACGGATGAAAAAGGAAATATTGTAGAAAAAAAAATATTCGATTTTGATATTTACTTTATGGGAGGTGGCCAAGACATGGATCAGGCTGACGTTTATCAAGACCTACTGCAATATAAAGAAGAAATTAAAAATCTTGTAGAAATAAATAAGGTATTTTTATTAATCTGTGGTGGTTACCAATTATTCGGAAAATCTTTTTTAACGGTAGGCGGTAAGAAAATTGATGGACTTGGTATTTTAAATGTCGATACCGTAGGCGGGAAAATCAGATGCATAGGAAACATTGTTGTAGATTCAGAAATCCCTGAATTAAAAAATATTAAATTAGTAGGCTTTGAAAACCATAGTGGAAGAACAAAATTTCTTGATACTAACAAAATTACTTTTGGCAAAGTTTTATTTGGAACTGGTAATAGCGAAGCAGGAGGAGAAGAAGGCGGAATATACAAAAATGTATTTGGTTGCTATTTACACGGTTCATTCTTACCAAAAAATCCAGAATTTGCAGATATGTTATTAAAAAAAGCTTTAGTTACAAAATATGGAGAAGGTAAAACAATTTTAATAGATTTGGAAAATTACATTGAGAATCAAGCAAGAGAAAAAGTAATAAAAAGATTTTTTAAAAGTCAATAAATTGACATCAACTAGTAGATAAGATATGCTTAATATAACATAAATAATTGTACATATAACAATGCCACAACAGCCAACAAACCTAAAAGGCTACTTGACACAAATAGAAAACTTCCTTAGCACATATTTTTTGGATAAAACTCCTGCTCTACCTAAAGAATGGAAAGAGGTTATCGTTCAATACTCGCCGTGGATTATGGTAATTGCATTAATATTATCAATTCCATTCATATTTTTGGGAGTAATATTTTCAATATTTGGCGCAGCGTTAAGTTTCGTAAATATATTGAACACATACCAGATTTTGATAAATCTAGTCTTCGGATTACCAACAATGATACTTTACTGTATCGCAATTCCAGGTTTATTAAAAAGATCAAAGGGAAAAGGTTGGAATTTTGTTTTCATTGCGACATTAATAGCCATTGTATTTAATGTACTATCATTAAGTATTTTCGGAATCGTTGGCAACGCACTTTCTTTATATATTCTTTTTCAAATCAGAGAATATTATAATTAAGCGAAGTTTAGAACATTAGATAGAAGCCTTCCTTTTTGGAAGGCTTTTTTTAGCTATACCATTTACCATACAATCCACATGGTAAAATAACTCCTGATTTACGAGCTTTAATACCGATTTCTCCACTTACAATATTACCTCGATATTGTTGATAAACTACATTATTTAGAACATTTGCCAAAGCAATATGCGAAAAACTTGCTGTATAGGAATTAACAATTAGAAACAAAGATTTATCTGTAAGTAATTCAGAACAATTTTGAATTAAGGGACCAATTTCTTTTTCTATTTCCCATAATTCGCCTTTTGGACCACGACCATATACAGGAGGATCCATGATTATTCCATCATATTTATTTCCTCGTCGTATTTCTCTTTGAACAAATTTTTTCACATCATCTGTTATGAATCTAACTTCCCCTACTCCATTTTTATAGTTTAAATCGTAATTCTCTTTGGCCCACATATTCATACCCTTGGAGGCATCCACATGCACGACATCAGCTCCTGCAACGGAACAAGCAACGGAAGCAGCACCAGTATATCCAAATAGATTTAAGACCTTCATTCGACGACCGGAGTTCTTATTATTTACATTTAAAATTTTTTCCATCATCCAATCCCAATTAACAGCCTGTTCTGGGAATAAACCAGTATGTTTAAATCCTGTTGGTTCAACAAAAAATTTAAGATTTTTATAACCTATGATCCATCTTTCGTCAATTTGTTTTTTAAACTTCCAAAAGCCACCGCCTGTCGTAGATCTAGTATAGACTGCATCTGCGTTTTCCCAATTAGAATCGTTTTGTACCAATGGCCATATAGCCTGCCCATCTGGCCGTCGTAATATGTACTGCCCCCATCTTTCCAATTTTTCACCATTTGCTGAGTCAATAAGTTCATAATCTTTCCATTCATCAGCAAGTAAAATATTATTCATAAAAAATATCAATATTACTGATTATATAAGAAAAGTTGTAAATGTCGAAAAATTGTTAACTAACGTACTTTAGTTTAATATGTAGAGTTTAATAATTTGATATGAAAATAAAAGGTTTTCCATTAATTCTTTCTGCGACAATAATTTCAGGTTTCTCTGTTTTTATTAACGGCTATGCGATTACAAATATAAATCCAGTTCTTTTCACGTGTTTGAAAAATATTTCAGTTGGATTGGCAATATTATTAATCATTTTTGCCTTTAAAAAAACGAAATTAACTTTTACAGAAAGTAAATCAGAGTATATTAAGCTTCTAATAATATCAGTAATTGGAGGATCTATACCCTTCATTCTTTTTTTCAAAGGACTCGCTTTGACAAATGCCAGTAATGGAGCCTTCATACAAAAGACTATGTTTGTTATTTCTGCGATTTTGGCTATTAAATTTTTGAAAGAAAAGATTAACTGGAATTATTATTTAGCAGGAATTTTAATACTTATTGGAAACGTAATAGCATTGAAATTTTTACCCCCACTGGTATTTGGTTGGGGTGATTTGATGATTCTTGGGGCAACTATTTTATGGGCTTTTGAAAACACATTATCTAAGTATGTGTTGAAAAATATTTCAGCTAACACTGTTATTTTATTTAGAATGTTTGGAGGTGGATTAATAATCCTTGCATACTCATTTATATCTGGTGATTTTTTTGCTATTAGCAAATTAAATGGAACTGGGATTTTCTGGATCTTCATTACATCTTTTATACTGCTGACTTATGTCATGACATGGTATTCAGGATTAAAGACGGTAAAACTATCTACAGCATCAATAATTTTAGTACTTGCTTCTCCAATTACCACACTACTCTCCTTCATTGTCACACAAAAGATTCCTAGCATAAATATGAATATCGGCAACTTACTAATTATTCTAGGTATTGTTGTTTTATTTTATGCAAAGTATAGAAAGGAAAAGGTACCAAATATTATTGAGCAATAAATTAACCAAATAAAAAGGTACTTATAAGAAGTACCTTTTTAATTTATTATCTACAATAATCGCCTTACATAAGCTAGTGAAATATGCACTCTTTGGTTCGGTAATATAACAACTAATTCAGCTGTACCATAACCACTGGCATTTTTTAATGCCAGTGAATCGACAGTAACTTCAGCTACAAAATCTGATGTAATAGGATTTGTTGCCATAACTTCTGCCCCTGCATCAGATGCTGTGCGATTAATCGTAAATACAAGCTGATTATTTGAAACTGTTTGAGTGGTTTGACCTGAAGTTCCAGTTGGAGTCCAATATGAAGTATCTAAAGTTGAAAAATTATCTGAATGAGCTATAGAGCAAGATGAGGTATCGGCGAAAACTGAAACTACCGAAAAAGAAAATACTGCTCACAAAGCAAATATAAATAACTTTTTCATTGTAATTTATTGATTACAAATTATATTCTAATAAATTAACATATTAATAATTACAGAGCAATAATCACAAAAACTTTTAAGTAATCATTTTTTCATTCTACATTATCGTTATTATAAAACAATAATGCGGAGGATTAATCCCCCGCTTTTATACCAATAACTTATTTTATTGGTGGTATCATCATACCAAATTCTTTATTGTAGTTAACGAAATTAGCATCAATTTGTTTACTTAATTGATCATATCCATTATTCAAAGATACTTTATTCATTATTTTTTGCATTTGTTCTCTTGTAGAACCTCCAGTTATATATACCGTCTTACCCTTGAATTCTTTTAGTATGTAATTTGGATCCTCCATTGAAAAACTGCCATAATTTTTTTCAATATATGGTTGCACTTGAGATATAGATGCGTTTAGAACTATATAATTAAACATTGAAGAAGACATCGTAGTAGCAGCACAATCTGAATTATTATCCTTACTACAAGAAGATATCTCTTTTTGAGAGTCAGAATTCTGGAAATATACTGAAAAACCATTAAATTTTTCAATCATACACATTTGATCATTCATGTAATATTTGTCACATGTACTATCACTACCTGTCTTGCTCGATTTTACCACAGACTTAGCTGATGATTTAGCGTCTTCACTTGATAAATCTCCAGGCAATAGTCTCATTTCAGCAGGAACAGCACTCAATTTAACATAATCTGTTGCTGGTTGAGCATTTATTCTCTCTTCGTTTTCTTTATCCATTCTTACAGCATCTTCTTTGGTTACAGATTGAAAATCTATTTTATTTAATGATTCCTCACTTGCGAATATTTCGTACCATAATCCATCAGCTTCAAAGACAAGCTTTTTTTGAGAAATAGTTGGAGGTGCTGCAGAGATACTTTGCTCACCACTTTTTGAATCATAACTACCTTTATCTAAATACTTTAATTCTATTATTCTAGCAGGTGTAATTATTCCATCTAGTTTGATTGTGACTTCCGATATAGTAGTATACTCATCAGATACATATTTTGGTTCCTTTAATAGGATACTCACAGAATTTGAATCTTGATGAAAAGATGCCACTTGAGAGACATAAGCTTTTGTAATTGTCTGAGATGGATCAAAATCTATATTATTTATTAATTTTGAATACTCATCTCCATTCGTTAATAATTCTTCATCATAGAAGTCCTGGATTAAACCTTCTGATTTAACAATATAAAGCTTATGCCTTGAAATAAAATCCGCAAATGTTGTCTTATTTGTTGTATTATAATCAGGAAATTTTGCTGTTTTTATTTCAATGCCTTTTAATTCTTCTGTTGATTCAATATTTGCATCCTTTTGACTAAATTCTTTAACGTTTGAAAAATTGATAGTCTGAATTAATTTTCCATCAGAAGTAAAATTCTCAGATTTTACTAATTCAAATTTTTCATCATCGATATAATAACGTGTCTTTTCCTGAACAGCTCCAGACATAGAATACGTATCAAATGTTTGTTCATATACACTTGTTTTAATACCATTAATATTTTGGTTACCTAAAAACTTGAAACTTTCATCTGATCCACCCAATATAGATTTTATAAATTGCAGTTCTGGATTTTCAAGTTGCGAACTAGTATAAGTATCAAAATATACTTTTTGAGTATAAATTCCTTTAACGGCATATTTTCCTCCTATATGTATAAGTATATAATCAGGAGTTGAGAGATGTGCGGAAAGAACCTTATTATCTTGGGTTGTTAATGATTTAGTATAATTTCCGCTATACCAATATTGTGATTTTATTGGTTTTGAATAATCAATATTAGCACCAGTAAATGTCATAGAAAAATTATTTAATACTGAGCTTTTAGCTGCTTCAATATTATTTGTAGTACTTATCATTTCCATGTAATACACTTTTTGGTCGATATTTTTTTCTGATAATTCCTTTGCTTTCGCTGCATCCAAAGTTATTTTTGAAGTTGATCCTAGTGTATTACCACCTCCACCAACCACCACATTAGTGTCATTTTCTCTAGTTATTGACTTCAACTCTTCAAAACTAGCTCCCATAACTTGAGTAAATTTCAAGTTTGCTTGAGCTTTTAATTTTTTTATTTCGTCATTTGAATTATTAGCTACTATAGATGTATTGTTATTAGTTTTATTAACATTGATATATACAACGGTACCTATTGCAAAAGTAGCAAGAATAAATATAGCAGTACCACCAAATATAAGTATGTTTTTTTTATTTTTAAAAAGGTAGTTATCTTTTTTTATAGGACTTACCTGTATAGTTTCTTGATTTTCGGGGTTCATTTTTCCCTGTTTTAATATATTAAGTTTTTGAGAAATACCATTCCATACCCTCTTTTCAGCATTGTCGACGAGATGCTGATTAAGAGACTTCAACCCTAATTGTTTTAGGGAGTGACCTGCATAGATTTTGTTGTTTTTGTTATTTCTCTTCATACTTATATATAAATTAAGGGGGACAAATTTAATTAATTATAGTTTTTAATCAGGCTTAGAATATAAATCTACATCATATTGTAATTCGACTTTTTCCTTTTTTACAATGGTTTTGGAATCAACTTTATCATTAGTATTAATCATCTTATTCAGATATTTGATTCCCCTTTTTTGATATGTATGCACATCATCCTGACTTATTCCCAATTTTTCTGCAATTTCCTTGCGAGAAAGGCCTTCTATGAATCTATATTCCAATACAGCTTTGACTTTTGGATTAAGTTTTTTCATAGCCTCTTTTACAAGATCAACATTTTGCTGACGAATAAGATCTTGAGAATCATCCTCGAAATCTTCTTCATGATTATAATCAGGATTATGTTTATAAATTGCGGTTTCAATATCGTCAGTCGTGACTTCTTTGATATGATCCCTCACCCAATCTCGATAAATATTACGACATATGCCAAAAAGGATTTTTCTAGGTTCATCTGTATTGGGAAAGTTATCTCCATATTTAGAATAAATACGAAGAAAAGATTCTTGGGCGAGGTCTTCAATATCCGATACGTTCACAAACTTATTGTAAAAGTACGAATATACAGTTTTAAAGGTAGATTTATAGAAAACCTCAAATTCCATTGATCAATATTGCATGCATTAATATAACATACATTGGGGGGGGACAGTTCAGCAGTTATGAATTTAAAATTTCGTCACCCTTAGTACTTCGACAAGCCTAACAAAGCCAGAGACTTCGTACAGCACAGGCTCTGTCGAAGGATCCGATCAGTTCAATTTTATAGCGAAGAAAAATTTACTACACAACTATCTTTAACTCTTAATTTCGTTCCGTGTTATCATTGATCACATAAATAACTTCATTTTTAATGGAACAGAATTACAAAACACTATTTAAATCATATGACGTTCGTGGAACTTATCCTTTGATAAACGGAACTATTGCATATTGGGTTGGTTATAGCTTAGTTAAAGAAATACTTGAACCAGAAAATCTTTCTCTCAAAGTCAATATAGTTCATGATCATAGATTGAGTAGCAATGAATTATATAAAGCAATTTACCATGGAATTAAGGATGCTGGAGGAGTACCGATTCCACTTGGATTGGGAAGTACAGATATGCTTTATGCATCCTGCCAAATGCTAGACAATGCTGGAGTCATGATTACTGCCAGTCACAATCCCCCTGCAGATAATGGGATTAAAATTGTGAAAAAAGCACCGCAAATGATAGGACTAGGTTCTGGGTTGGAAAAAATTAGAGATTCTATATATTTCTCAGATTTGAAAAATATTGAAATTAACGAATTTGATGACGTAATTGAAGAAACTGAATTAAAAAACAATTTACTTGATTTTTTCAAAGATAAAATAAAACTTGTCGGAAATGCTGAGAATATTTCTGATAAATTACAGCAAAGACGTCTAAAAGTAGTCGTTGATACAGGCAATGGTATGGGAGGTTTCGTAATGGAACAAATGTTAAAGATATATACCAATATCGAATTCATACCATTATATTGGGAGTTAGACGGATCATATCCTCATCACCCAGCGGATCCGATACAAGATAAGAATGTAGCAGATTTAAAAAGAAAAGTTGTAGAAGAAAATGCTGATTTTGGAATCGCATTTGATGGTGATGCCGATAGAGCATTTTTTATAGACGAAAACGGCAAAAGAGTCGTAGGAGATTTCCTAATGGCTACCTTTGCAAAATTTCAATTAGAAAAATACTTTTCAGGAGAATTTAAACAAGAAGGCATCAATCCAGTAATAGTCTACAATCAACCAGCCAGCAGATGTACTCCAGAAGTAGTAAAAGAAGCTGGAGGAATTTGCGAAGCTGTTTTACAAGGTCACACTTATATTAAGGCAAAATTATTGGAAACTCATGGTTTGTACGGTTGCGAACATAGCGGACATAATTATTTTTCTCAATTTGGGTGGATGGATAGCGGAGTATTGGCTGCAGCATTATTTATTAATGTACTTGTATCAAAAGATGTTAAAGCATCTGAAATAACTGGAGATTTAAAATATAAATATTTTTTATCTGGAGAAATTAATTTCATATTAGATGGCAATATCAGTAGTAAAGATAGATTGAAAGGGATAGAACAAAAGCTACAATCTATTTATCCAGACGCTGAATATCAATATTTAGACGGCATAAGCGTAGTTTATCCAGAATGGAAAGTTAATCTAAGACTATCAAACACAGAGCCTTTATTAAGATTAAATATTGAAGTTAAAGCACCTGGAAACGATATTGATGTAAAGCAAAGATTGGAAGAAATAAAAAACTTGTTGAATCTATAAAAAAAGCCTCTGATGTTTACCAGAGGCTAATAAAATTATCTTATGTAGATATAAAGAATTTTCCACTCTCCGCTCTCTTTTATGCTATCAATGTCGATAGTTTTTGACGTTCCATCTTTATACAATAACTTACCTGATGATTTGATAACTTCTCTGCCGTTAATATTATCATAAGCAGTTGTAGTACCATCAAATGCCTTACAGCCTGTCATAGTATATACTAATGTAGCAAGAGTGCTCGTAGTTGTAGAAGAATCAGCCAATAAATCTTTAGATAAATATTTTTGAATATTTCCATCATCATTTACTTGTGTACATGTATTTTCGACAAGACTTACTGTATTTTTATTCATATCTGCAACTGTCTTGATTGCAAATACAAAAATTAATATGAAACCAATTACTGAAATACCGAAACAGCCTAAGCAACCAAATAGGATCCACTTCCATGGAGATTTTTTAGTTCCCACCATTTGATTTGGAGAATAAATTACTGGACCACCTTGAGGCATCTGTTGAATAGGAGCAACTACCGTCGGACCTTGTGTATTTGTTTGGTTTGGATACATAATTTATTAAATATATATTCCATTATATTTATAATCCGAACAAATGCAAATTATTAAAATTCTATTAATTCAATAACTTTTTCTATAACTTCTTGTTTAGCAACTATAGTGAAAAAGAAATTTTCATCTAGTTCCTTTTTATAATAAGAAGCACCAGCCTCCTGGCAAATTAAAATACCAGCTTCAATATCTACAAATTTACTTTCATGTCTATATAAGTCCATACAAGCACCAAACATACTTTGAGATGTCCATGCCAAAGATAACGCTCCAGAACCAAGCATTCTTACACGAAAAAAATTACTGTTGGTCATTAGTAAATTTCTCAAAACCTTATCTTGATGTGTATCCCAATAATAATTAAATGGCACATATGCAACTTGTGCATGAATTCTGTTTAATTCAGTTGGAGAATTAAATATTAATTGTTCATTATTTAAATATGCACCACGACCTTTAATAGCGTGATAAAACTGTTTAGAAACAGCATTATATATAATTCCAATAATTGGCTGACCATTATGGAGCAAAGAAACGGTAACACTCCACATTGGTACATTTTTGCCATAATAATTTGTCCCATCAATAGGATCTATAAACCACATATATTCCGCATCCTTATGCAATTCTGGAAACTCTTCACCTTTGAAACCATGCTCTGGAAAATTTTCATTTATGAATTTGTAAAAATCTTTTTCGATTTTATAATCGAGATCTGTAGAAATACTCAAACCATTGTCATGATAAAAAAGTTCTTTATTATCCCATTCTTGCAGTGCATTTTCCGCTGCTGAAAGAACAAACGATTTAACAGTTTCAAAGGCTTTTTCCAAATCCATAATATGAGAATAATTATTTATACTCTGGATAATAACATAATTTTTAATAAAGACTGTCGTTTTTAAATGGGATCAATGCCAAAATTACAGAGGGTTCATAATAATGAATTCTATCCAATACACCATCAGTCAGTATCCCGACTGCGCCTTCTTTCTGTTTTGAATTGTCTTTTTTGAAAATTAAATCATCAGCATATCCCAATTCCATACCACCTCGAATTAATTCAGCAATTTTTTGCGGTAAAATAAAAGTTGATGTACGGCTTTTCCCGATCATATTTTTTGACACAATTACTATCCACGCAAAAGCTGTCATTTCATCACCATTATCAGAAACACCACCTTCTATTCCGACCCAATAATCAGCGTCCAATATTGCATTCCGAGCATTAATAGCTCGATTCTTAGCTCCTAGCAAAGTTTCTTCATCTGACATCGGCTGATCACTAACACCAGATGGAACTGGAGTTATATCGTAAATAAATTCTTCATTAGGAAACATTTTTTCGAAGCCTAATCTAGTACATTCCATTTTTACAGGATTTTTGGATCCCGAAGCTATTATTACTTTTTTCATTTAGTTTTGTAAGTTTAACCTGATGTCATCCTGAGCCTGTCGAAGGATGATTATCAATACTAATATTAAACCTAAAGCTCTTGTTCCGCCAGCCTATTAAACATGACGTATAGAATAAAATAACTTAAGAAACTATCACCCAATCGACTTACTGCTTAAAATATTTTTCATAACAGTAACTTTGTGCTTATGCGAATTACTTTTATTTTTCAATATCATATTTATTTTCTGCCCTGTCAAAATATACGGATAAACTACATAATCAGCACCTTTATGATAAAGATCAGAAACTTCAATTTCATCTTTTGCAAGTAAAATTGTTATTGGCTTATTTGTAAATTTATTTATTTCTTGTAGAACAGCTAAATTTATAATCATATTTGGAACAGTAGATATTACGTAACTAGCAGTTTCCAATTGTAAATTTTCAAGAAAATCAATATCCTGCAAATCCCCCATCAATGCCTTGATTCCCATATTTTTTAATTGTTGTACGTGCAATGGATTATTATCTACTACCACGAGTTTTTCTTCATGTCGAATTAGATAATCTAAAACATTTTTTCCTGTCCTATGACAGCCCAAAAGGACAATATGACCTTCGACTTCGGCCCTTTCAATTTTTTGATAATTTGATTTACCAAAAATATATTTTTTCAAAACATCATATAGCTTATCCTTATACATAAATAGATACGAAGAAATAATCATAGTTAAACCACCCACTAAAGTAATAATAGTTAAGATAGATGAATTTTGTCCTAGAGAAATCGCGACTAATAACAAACTAAATTCAGATATTTGAGATAAAGAAATTCCTGTATGAAAAGAAGCTCTACCGCCATAATTAAAACTCTTGAGTAAAAATATTATTATTAGTGGTTTCACAATTAAGACCAAAGCTGTAAATACCACCACAGGTATAATAATTGTGTCAACAGCCCCCAATTGCAGGCCTAACCCTAATTCAACAAAAAATAATGTTAAGAAAAAATCCCTCAACGGTCTCATCCATGTTTCAATTTGCAAATGCTCATATCTGTCAGCTAGTGCAATACCAGCCAACAATGCTCCAATTTCGATTGAAAAGCCAATTAATTCGGAACCGACCATAGCTGAGAATAAAAGTGCCCATGCGATTATAACTATAAATAATGTTTCTCTCTCTTTATTAACAATTTTTAAAATAAAAGGAAGAATAAATTTAGTAGAAAGAATAAGAACAGTAACAACTAGCAGTCCTTTAAATACCATGAGCATAAGCTCGTTTTGAATATTACCGCCTGATATATTTCCAGTTGCTGAAGACAGAATCATAACAAATATTGCTATAAAATCCTGCATAACCAAAAAAACAATACTTGTTTTACCATGCAAAGTTTCCAATTCTCCTCGTTGAGATAAAAGTTTGATCACAACAATAGTAGACGAAAAAGCTAGACCAATACCAATATATGATGATGTTTTCAAATCAAAACCCATG
The DNA here is from genome assembly GCA_037139335.1 of bacterium. Classification (GTDB taxonomy): domain Bacteria; phylum Patescibacteriota; class Dojkabacteria; order JAOAGR01; family JBAXGO01; genus JBAXGO01. The sequence goes on along the minus strand of JBAXGO010000003.1, from coordinate 11,115 downwards.
GCTAAAGCAATACCTAAGACTACAAACCATGTAATTACAACTTGCCCAATACTAGATAAAACGACACTCTTTCCCAATTGTTTTATTTCACGTATATCTAATTCTAATCCTACAATAAATAATAAGAATGCTATTCCAATTTTTGAAAATAATTCTATACTTTGACTGCCTGTTTTCAAAGATGGAATAAAAATTGTAGCAACTACACCAGCTACAATGTAGCCCAATATTTCGGGTTGTTTAAGTTTCCTCGCTATAACGCCAAAAAAGGCTGCGATAGAGATAATAATAGCGAGCTCAGTAAATCCATTCATTAATGAAAACAATATAATCTATATTAGCAGAAAAGTAATACTTTTCATTAATTTCTTATCTGTTAAAATCTTTCTATTAATAAAGTAATAATGAATAATTTGCTATTCGATTTCATCAAATATATTGGAAAACCAAAATATTATATTGATAATCCCAATCTAACAAAAAGAGATAAATCTCTAAAAACGTTTAAATTAACTAGTTGGTCTTTATTAGCAGGAATTATTTCATCGCTAATCCTTGTTATCGCTTTGAAATTAGCTAATTATCAAGGAGAAAATGCAGTAGTTGAACTAAGTAAAAACGAGCCTTTAATTATAATTTTTATTACAGCTGTTGTTTTGGCTCCTATAATTGAAGAATTTGTATTTCGACTTGCGCTAAAATTTCGTCCATCATATTTATCAATAATGTCCTTTATTATTTTATTCATGATTGTTCCCTCCTACGCTTCTTTTTTCCCAAAGACTATTATTTTTGAATTATTATATTTAGTACTTTGTATTGTATTATCTTTAATTTTATTCATGTTGATTAGAATAAAAAGGATTAACAGTTTCATTTCAAATATTTATATCAATCATTTCAGGTGGATATTTTATTTACTTACAATATTATTTAGTCTTTCTCATATTCAAAACTATAACAATTTATTAAGTGTTTTTTATCTTATACCGATTCTTGGTTTACCACAGCTATTCTTTAGTTTCTCAAATTCATATATAAGAATGAATTATGGTTTTATTTATGCCATTGCAGCACACTCTTTATTTAATTTAAGTCTAACAATACCCACACTTCTCCCATTGCCTGGAACTATATTACTACTATTTATACTTGGATATGGATTTCTAATCATAATACAAGATATTTTTAATTTTATTAAAAAGAACTAATTTTACATATTTTTGACTCAAATTCTGATTCAGAAATTTCCATGCTTATTGTTTTATGATTAGAAGTAAGTCCTTTTATAACTTGAATATTAGTTTTTGATATATGAAATATTGAGGATAAATATTTTACTAAATAATTGTTTGCTTCTCCTTTTTGAGGTGCAGCCTTGATTTTTACAGTTATTATATTTTTAAGTAAAACGATCTCATCTTTTTTCTGATTTGGCTTCACAAATATATGTATAATCACTTTTAATTATTCAAAAATAAGACTAATATCTATTACCATTTATTCCTCTATTCTTATTATTATGGCACGTCTAAGTTGTTATTATGAAATAGATAATTTTTATGAATTAAAAAAAATTGAGAAAGATATAATATCAAATAGGATTATCATAAATAGATCTCAAGAAGTTTTTTGCAAATTTATTGAATTTAGAAAAAAGAATGAAATCTTATATCCAGATTATGGTAAGTATATAAAAAGCTTTGTAATGGAAGAAAAATATTGGACATTATTGAAAGAAGAATATCCAGTATTTTTGCCAGAAGATTGTGAACATTGGGTTTTATGGATTGCTGACTATAATATATCAAATACTGATTTCGAAAATATTTTAGATGAAGCTCTGAAAATTAAGGGGTGGAAAAAAGAAGAAATAATATATTTTGAAAAGATAAAAAATAATAGATCTGTTCCAGAGGTCAGACACTGGCATATTTACGCAAAATTAATGTAACCAAAATTTCTTTATCCCAATATGTGTTTTAGCATAAAGAAATTGAATTGTATTAAATTATTGAAAGTTATGCGTGATCTTCGTCATCCATCATGGCATCTTGTTTCGTAACATGAATTGTGCCGTCACGATGCTGTGCTGGTGAATAAATTGTATATAATTTCATATGACCACTACCTGTATTTATGAAATTATGTTTGGTTCCTTTTGGCACATAAAAAACAAGATCCTGTCTGATTTCATACTCTTTATCATCTAAAACTGATTTGCCAGTTCCTTCAATAAAGGTTAATATCTGATCTAGATCATGTACTTCTTCACCAATATCTTCTCCAGGTTTCAAACACATAACTACAATTTGTGCATTATTCCCAGTATATAAAACTCTTCGAAAGTCTGTGTTTTCGAGAGCAAGTTCTTTAATATCTCCTCTATATATATTCATTTTTCAAGATTAACAGTTAATTGTATATTTTATCACTAATTTTGAATTAGTCACCAAAAGATTTTATATATGCTGCAAATTCGTTATTTGAATATTGTGCAATTATTTTCTCTAATTCTTCATATTCAGAAAAAGTGGTTTTGAACCACATTTTAATTGATTCAGGAATATTAAAATATTTTTTATTTGGTAGATTATTTATTGCTGTTTCGGAAATTTCTTTTTCAATTTCTTTTAATGCATTTTTATCATTTATAGTATTGTAATATAATAATTTCTCAAGACTATCACCAAATTTTTCTTTTTGCACTTTCCATTCATCTCCATATAAGAAAGGAAAATATTTACTTGGACCAAAAATAAATAGATCATCAACATTATTTATTTCAGTAGATGAATCTAATTCTAAATTTAATCCTAATTTTACAAAAACATCTTCAACAATTTGATTAACAGGTCTCCATTCACCATTTATTTGCGTTAGAACTACTGGCAAATTCATATATTGTTTATATAACCTTAAGGATTGCTTCTGAGGTTCCGGCTGTTCGAAGACATCTTCTCTTTGAAAAATTCCTTTATCCATTGCACTTTGTCCATCATCTCCTACTGTAAGAAAAATTGTTTTTGGTTTGAAATATTTAATATATTCTCTATCCCAATACGATATTTTATTGATAAATTCTGGGACATCATCCTCAGATATCTTACCTTGAGCTATTGCGTAGCCAATAGTAATGGTTAAACTTGTCCATCCTCTATCTGATACTAAAATATAATCATCAAAATTTAGTCCACATTCTTGAAAATATAATACGGAAAGAATTCTATCTAAGGAATATAAAACACATCTAATTTCAATTTCACGCCTATTATCTACACCAATATTTTCTGATTTCAATACCTTGCTAACAATATTCCCAAAAAACCAATATTGGGGCAAATCCATGTATAAAACTTTTTTATTATTTTTTAATAATTGATTTATTGTTGCCAAAACGGATGTATGTTTGCCTACTTTGTCCAAACCATCAATATTAATAGAAAACATGAATAGAAAATTTATTTAAAAGGATCGTATGGTTCGTCGTCTTTATGGATTATTTTAGTTTGTTTAATATCTTCTGCTGATAAAGGATTTTGATTGTTTGAATTATTGTCTACATTTACTTGATAAGGCTCAGGCATTACAGACGTATTCGCATCGATGCTATTTGCATTTGGCACATTAAAGGTTTGAGTATTTGAAAGATCCTGATTAGAAAGATCAAATTGACCGTTATTTTGCAAATTATATCCCTCTACTGATTGTTCAGTATTTGGTAATTGACTAGTTGAATCACCATATAAATAAGCATTATTTGGAGCTTGAGTTTGAGATAAATCTACAGTTGAATTCCCAAAAGTAGGCATTTGTTCCGTAGGAAAAGTATTGTTTGTTGTATTATAAGTATTTTGAGTATCAATATTTTCATTTGTGGGAAAATTCTGATCGGCTCTTGTTATTGGCTGTGAAAAGGTCTCTGGTGTTGTATCAGTAACATTAGTTGTGTAATAAGGTGGTACTGCTGTGTTTTGAATATTTTCAGTTGCAGGCATAAATGGATCTGATTGTACTGATTGTTCATTTTGAGGCATTTGGATATCTTGTTGAGCTGGTTCTTGAACAAATTTTTGATCTTGTTGGAAAGGATCTAATGGATCTGAAGTTAAAGCAACATTTGAATAATTATAATCAATTGGCTGCATTTCAGTATTTGGCTGATCATAAGATTGAACCGGCTGTGTAGAAAAATCACCACCTTGATCAAAAGGATCTGTTGTAATAGTTGTTTTTTTTGTTATATCTGGATTATCTTGCTGATAATACTTAGTTATTTGAGTCATTTCATCATCTTTGGATTTCAAAATTTTAACAAGCATAAATATCGCAAATACCAAGATACCAAATAGTAAAATAACAAATATTGCAATGATAATAGTACCTAACCAGGTATCAACCTCAAGACCTATTAGTGGTAATTTAATTTTATTAGTAGGAGTTACTTTTTCTTCTATTATTACATTGTTAGAATTTGAAGAAATTGTAAAATACCAAGGTTCATTCATTTTTCCTCTCTCACCACTAGCGTCAGACCCAGAAACAGTTACACGCACCTCGTAATTGCCATAGTCCAAATCAATAGATGGTGTATATGTAAATGTATTAGCACTTTTATCTAATTTATTTGTAATATCAACAGCGTCAGCACCTGAATCTGTATTTTTTAAAGTTACTTTCAAAGTAGAAATATCAATTGGTGCACTACCATCAACAATTGTTGCCGTTATTTTTGGTACACGATCTACTAATGTTCCTAGTGGAGTCTGTCCTAATAATTTAGGACTTTGAATTTTAGTATCATCGACAGTATTATTAATAGTGAAAACATCACTAGTAGCGCCTACTATAGCAGTACCAGTTGAATCAAGAGCTTCAAGTTTAACTGTATATTTTCCATTTGCAATTTTGGAACTATCCCACACGAACTCAGTTTTTGATGCATCTAATGTTTGCACTGCAGTATATGTAGTACTTCCTTCCGAAGCATATGAAACTTTCATATTTGAAATACCCGCTACCGAACTCAAGTTCCAAGTAATCTTATTTGTAGTTCCTGTGAATTTATCACCTGTTTTTGGTGATGATATTGTTAATGTTGGTGTTTGTTGATTTCCCGAAACAACATTAATAGTCCATGATTGAGTACTATTATTTCCATACTGATCTGCAACCATTATAATTATGGAATGTTGTCCAACATCTGTTGTTTTTGGAGTACCAGTTAAAGTATCACCATTCAAAGTCAAGAATGCTGGTTTTGGACTAGAAAATATTGAATAAGTCATAGAATCGCCATCTGGATCTACTGCTGAAATTTTATATTTATAAACGACATTTACTGTTGATTTAGATGAAGGTATCGATTGAATTTTTGGAGGCTTGTTTGGTAAAGGAGAATCTTGCCGAGGACTAGTATTCCATATACCGACCTTCGTCCATTCTTCATTATTTATAGATGAAGTATTACCACCGTATGCATATGCCCTCCTAGCCTTCATATATATATCAATATCTTTAGGTTCGAAAGAATCTTCAAATTGAACTTGAACATTAAACTGCAATAAGTTTTGAGATTTTTTTGTCACTTTTTGATATTTAATTCCTGCAGAGGTTTTATTATTTTTTGTGAGAGATGTAATTATTTCTGCATTAACATTTGAATATTCAGAATAAACTTCAGAAGCAACGGAAGAAATATTTGCATCAGGAACAAGAGTTGTAATATTTGTTGTGAAACCTTTGGAATCAGTCTTATATACATTAGCTCTCCAATCTAATCCAGATCCAACACTATAATTTTGCAAACTAATTGTTGCATAATGGCCTGAAACACTTTTCGTAGATGGCGGTGTAGTTCCAAACCAAAGATCTACAGTTTCTAATGTATCAACATTTGTATCAGAAACTTCAATAATAAAAGGTTGATTATATCCTTGACCACTGCTTGGAGAAATTCTAATTATAGGCTTGCTAGAATCAGCGCTTGAAGAAGTTGTTTGTTTCTGATCTGTATTTATTGTAACTAATACTGCAACAGGAAGAATAAAAAGCAGAACCAGAAATCCCACAGCAACACTCCAGTTTTGATTTAAATTTTGCCAGAATCTTACGATAATTGGTTTTTGTCTGGTTTTTATCATTGTAAAAAAAATACATTCAAGACAATATATCACTTTTTTTTGAGATTTCACAGAAAGAAAAATCTTTCTTTAAATTTCTCTTTCAATCTTTTTGATATCATTCATATAATCCCTAACTCCACTCTTCCATCTATCATCTCCTCTGCATGAATGACAGTACATATCTTGCATTTCTTCTGGAGTAGGATTATTACCATATACTTCAGAAATACCTCTAGTTACTCTTTGCACACCTTCTGCCCATGAATTAAATTCCCAGAATCTATTCCCATTCTTTCCCCACCCCCAACAATTATGAGATTCTAAGTCTGGATTATCCATTCTCATTGTAGTAACTCGGCAAAATCCAGATTCAATACCTGAGATAGAAACTAAAAGAGTATAATCAACACCATATTTATCAGCATTTGTAACTATTTCAGAAGATACTTCGGCTAAAGGAGATTTTTGAGAATCAAGAAATTTTTTCAAAGCTAATGCTCTCTTATCCCCAATTACATAAGACGAAACAACATTTTTTCTTTCTTTTGGTGTTAACGGAATAGTATCTACAGCTATTTCAGTATTTGATGTTTGAGAAAGGGGCTCTGCAACAACATTCAATTTATCAGCATTCACAACAAATTGAAGATTGCCATTCGTAAAAAGTGTAACTGGCATGGCAAGAGAAAGAATCATAAAAATGACATAAAAATAATTTTTCTTACTAGTGAAAAATTTAAAATAATTTTTTTTGTTATTTGCAACTGTAATAGTCTCCAGCTTATTTTTTCGCATCATATCAATAACATATTTGTTACGATCAGAGCTGCTGTTATTACTTAATAAGTTCATTCAATAAAATTTACTACTCAATAATATATATTCCTTTGCTGTTAAATGTCAAATATAAAGTATAATTTTTTATATATAATGAAATAATATATACATGTAATTAGCAGTATGATACATTGTTGCTAAGATGTATTTTTATAAACTCTTCTATGAATAAAAAAATTGCCTATACTTGGATAATATTAATTCTCGGAGGCTTTATTTTTACCGATTTAGTACAAAACTTTTTGGCACTTGCAATATTATGGTCGATTATACTAATAATTGGATGCGGTGTGATGGTTTTGTACGGATGGAAACAAGATAAATATCTTTGTATATATTGGATAATAACATTATTACTTGGAACAATATTATCTGCACTTCAATTTTTGAGTATCGATAACAATAACAAATTATTACCGATACAGCACATAAGTACTATATGGATAATAATAATTGGATTTAATTTTGTTGTCACGACAATAATTAGTAAAATTATTTATTTTGCACCATTGGGTCTAGTAATGCTATGCACGTCATTATTAATCGATAATTTCATATTCAGTTTTCCTGGAACAACATTCGGAATAATATTATCAATAGTAATGATGGGATATGTAGCCCTAAGTTTCCTAACACCAATGGATCCTATTAATCTTGGAGAAAGATATTCAGAAGTTAACGGTGAAGATGAAGAAAAACTAACCCACATGCATAAATTCAAATGCAGTAATTGTGGATACATTTATGAAGGACACGAAAAGATAAACTACTGCCCCAGATGTATGGCAGGAGCAGATATGCTTGTGGATGCTGGGTAATTAGTCAAAGAGCTTTCTTTTAAATCAATAATTCATATACCGTTCTAATAAACTCAGCGTGACTCCATGTTAATGGTTTTATCGACATATCAATTCCCGTATTGCAATCTATTTGTTCTGAGATTAAATCGGTGCCCGAAATATTATCGACCACCCATTGCAAATATTTTTCAGCCTTTTTATTATCTTCTCTTTTTATATAATATTGTGCGAACCATAGTGTAGTTATAAACCACGGATTCCCTTTTGTATTTTTGTTTTGCCTGTAGTAATCATCATTATCATATCGAATAATTCCTCCTACAGAATTATCATTCCATAATTCTTTTTCTAACCATTCCATAGTCTTCACTACTTTAGAATCATCTGCGGATAACATTTCAAAAAACCATAGCCCTGAAATACTAGAATCGGCACGCATAGATTTGGACCATTTATTATTTGGAAAATCTTTGTATAAGCCATGAATAAAATGTCCCGATTCTTCATCGTATAAATATTTGATTACAGCTTCTCTAATTTCATGCGCAATAGTCGCGTACTTTTCAGCTTCGTCATGTTGACCAAGTTTCAAAGCTAATATGGAAGCACCAATTAAACCGCCATAAACAGAGGCACAAGTGTACGTATGTATTCCTCTCACCTCTTCCCAAATATCATATGTTTCCAAAGGTAAATTAGATCCTTTCATATAATTTTCTAATGGATCTGCTTTTTTCTTACTTGTTTCAAATCTTTCTAATAAATTGAATTTTTTATTATCTGAGTAACGGAATCCACATAAAAAATCAGCAGCTGGTTTAATCAAACTATCCCAAAGTTCCGATATCAATTCCTGATTATGATGATTCTCGTAACTTTTCCAAAGAGCCCACAAGACAGTTCCAGTTTCATCTTCCTGTATTGGTAATTGAGGATTTCCTAGTGAATCAACCCAAGGATGCCACGAGGTACCTGGACTTCCTGTAGATGTATAGGTATGAAGAAAAAAGCCTTCAGGTTCTAGTAATGTCGCACATTGACGAAAAAATTTTTCGGATAAAGAAGTATAACCTAGCTTATCCAATACAGAAATTGTTAAAGCAGCATCTCTATGCCATAAATAACAATATGAATCCTTTCTATATTTCAAGTGGCTCGAATCATTACCGGCAATAACAGCGCCATCATTATCTATTTGAGTTCGAATAACACCAATAGATCGTAAGAAGATATCCTTAATCCTTTCAGATATTTTTTTATCATCAAAAACTTCTTCTACAGGCTGATTTATATTATTTTTAATTTTGAAATTTTCAAACGGTGTTACCACATATGACTTCCAAAAATTACCTGTATCTTCTAATAAATGATCTGTCCCCTGCTCTTTGACATAATTAAATAAATCCACGCAATCTGAAATTTTGTGCCCACATGTAATTATGTAATCAAATGATTTGGTAGAACAAGGATTTATCGAAATATCAAAACCAATTGTTGATTCTACAGCACCTCTATCAATTGCCCACATAGTTAATTTTCCAGTTGTAGAATTTGGTAAAGATCCAACGCCACCATTAGAGTGAGATTGACCACAGCCATATTGAGAAATACCAGAAGTACTCCCAATTCCCATATAAATATTATCTTTATAATGAAAAAGCATGTTGCTTAATGGGTACCAACAAGTCGTATCACCAACATTATGTTCTTTGAGATAAAAATCATGATTCATAAAAAATTTCAAATCTCTTTTCATATCCCAAAAATTTGTAACTGTATATCTAGCAATGTAAATATCTTTATGTGGCAAGACTGTGTTTTCAACTACAATTCTTACTCTCATTTTTTCTGATTCAATAATTGAATTGCCAGATATAGAATTTTCTTTGAAAGCAGGAGTAATTTTAAAAACAGAGGTATCTTCAAAGCTTACAAGCTGACCATAATCCCAGAAATAAGTACGGATATGATGCCCCATCAGATGGTTGTTTTTCCCCACATGAGGCCAATATAAATCTGTTATTTGCAGGTGCTCATCAATATTAATAAGCGTATTCCCATTTCCGAGAACAAGCGATGTAGACATAGGCAATAAAATACATTTCAGTATACACAATGTTATCGATTTGAAATAGTACTTACTTTAATTTAAAAGAATTTGTAATTGATTCAAAATATTTATCAGTATCTGAGGAAGCAACTACTTCTTGCAATCCATATATAGATAAAGAAAAGAGATTTTTATCTTTTATTACAAATGTTTCTTGATAAGCTGTTGTACCGATATTATAAATAATTTTATATGTTTGCTGTCCATCAACTGTTAAAGGAATATCTGTAATATCGATATTATTTTTATCAGAACCAATTTTAGCTTTTATTATATTAAGATATGTATCGTAATAATCTTTCACTGTATAAACCTTATCTAATGTACGCAATCTAATTTCAGCCTTAATAACATCATTGCCCGGCTTAGTAAATCGAGTCATTGTTTTTGCTTCTTGAAGAGTCCATTCAGCAGGATAATTTCCTGAGTAATATTCATTACTAAAGGACATTGTTTTAATAGAACTTACAGATAATACTGTAGGTTCTGCTAATTTGGCATCTGAAATATCAACAGCTTCTTTTTTCATAAAAAAAAGAAAAGCTCCTGTAGCACTTATAGAAAAGACAAGAAATATAATAACAATCATTGTAATTTTATCTTTCTTTTTATTTTTTGCAGAAGACTCTACAATTTCCAAAGATTTTCTTTTAAACTTCATGTAAAAATCAAATAACTAAAATTTGCTTATTATAAAATAAATAAATTAAAAATGTTACTTTTGAATAATATTTTTAATCTTCCATTCCGTCCCCTCTTTTACCAAATCTAATTGATATGGTTTTACTGAGCCATCTTTATATTCCATTTTAAAATTTATCGAAAGTATTTCATTTCCATTATCTTTGGAATAATTTACGCCAGTAACTTCATTAACTGTTTTGCAATTAGTTAAAGCTCGATCTAAATTTAAGGTGTTAGATTCAAGATTAGATCCCGATGCGATACTGTTTGAAATATCATTTTTGATAGACCCCTTTTCATTTACAGAATCACAAACTCTTTCAACAAATCTCGAAGCCTCTGCCCCAGCACTTAACAATGCCGCTATCATAGTACCAAAGATAATTGCACTTATAATTCCAATTACGACAAAACAGCCACACCCACCAACAAGACACCACCCCCAACCAGGAAAGCCAGATTTTTTTTGACCTGAATATATAGGTACAGGGCCAGTGTTTTGACCTTGAGGCTGAATGATAACAGGCTGTTGATATTGATTTGGCATGTTAAATTTATT
>JBAXGO010000002.1:0-66119 GCA_037139335.1 bacterium | reverse complement strand
TTATAACCTCTCTGTCCTAACGGACATCTCCCCTTTCATAAAAGGGGAGAATTGGAAAAATGAACACCCCCCGCCTCTTCTTTCACAAACCCCTTCCTCCCGCTGAGCGGGCACCCTCCCGAGGGAGGATTTTTCGGAATACAAGTTCGGCATCTCTCTTAATAGAAGTGACTTTTTCATCCCAACGAGATCCTTCGACAAAGCCTGTACTGAGCCTGTCGAAGTACTCAGGATGACATAACTTACATAACTTACTAAACTTACTTAACTTACTTAACCAACTAAACCTTAACAATGTATCCCTTTCCTTTTATTGTTTGTATTAATTTGCCGTATTCGCCCATTTTATCTCTTAGCGTTTTCATATGTGTTTTCACAGTCCCAGAAAATTCGTTGAAGTTACTATCCCATACGTGTTCGAGTAATTCTTCTGTAGATATTACCTTTCCCTTATTTCTAATCAAATACTCCAATATTAATGATTCTTTATTTCTTAGTGATATTTCTATTTTTAAATCCTTATTTTCTAATATATTTAATGATGGGTCTAAGTTTAATGGGCCAATTGTCAAAACGAAATCATTACATACGCTGGCTCTTTTTATTAAAGCTTTGACTCGTGCAAGTAATTCTTGTAGTTCAAATGGTTTCGTTAAATAATCATCAGCGCCTGATTCGAAACCTTCCAATTTATCATAGAGTTGGCTTCTGGCGGTTAGCATTAATATTGGTGTATTTTTTATATTATCTCTGATATGTTTTGCAATGTTTAATCCATCAATTTTTGGAATATTTAAATCTAGAACTACACAGTCGTAACTATATATATTTAATAAATTCATGGCTATTTCACCATCTTCAGCATAATCTACTGTATAGCCTTGTTTTTGCATTATGCGGATTACCGGATTCGCGATATTTTTTTCATCTTCAATAAAAAGTATTTTCATATTTGAAAAACTTAACCTGAATCGATTATACGGTAATAAAGGTAAAAAGTGGGTAAAATTGAAATTTATTTTTTTACCAAATTCCAGCTGTACAGTAGAAATGAAACGACAAACCCAATTGCCATTATTAATGAGCTGACTTCGTTTTGTGATTCTATAAATTCAGATCCCATAGCTGCTGCAATAAAGATTGCAATTAAACCTAACGAATTGATAATTTTTCCTATCTTATCTTTACTTCTTACTGATTTAATAACTAAAATAATTGCTAGTGTTACCAATATTGTTCCAAGAACAATATGGGATACGACAAATATATTTTTCATTGCGAAAGCCCATGGCTTTTCGTCTACTGCTTCTGGAAATTCAATAAATAAATTTACTATCATTCCCAATACAAAAGATACAGCAAGTGTAATTAACATTGCCCAAGAATATTTTTTTTCTATACTCATATGATTTATAAATATTTATAATTTAACATATTTTTTCATTTATAGTCTCGGGGCTATTAAGCTCAAAGCTTTCGACTCATATTTTTGAGCATCATCTCTGTTCTTTCCAGATATTGCGATGTTTAACTTAACATTATTTTTATAAAGCACTAGCATTTTGTCAGAATAAAAAGCTTCATATTTATCTTTATCCATAATGACTATTCCTGATTTACTTTTTGTAGCCAGCTTTTTGGCGTTATCGTATATAGATTTCGAAGTTAATCCTGTTTTCTTTTGTTCTTCTGTGATATTTGAATCCTGAACTATTGTGAGTTGTATGAATCGGGCGGGAAGATTCGCGTCATTTACTGAATATTTGCACGTTACCATTCCTATGGAATTTGTGGAATCGCCAGGTATTCCAACTGTAGTCTCTTCTTCCAATATTTCTTTGGCTTCTTTCTGAGATAATAATTCACATGGCTTGATGCCTGTAATATTGTACGGGTCCTTCACTTCAGCCTTAGCCGAATTTGATGGACGGAATATAATTGTTAACAATACAACCAATAATACTGCAAGTACTAATGCGTATAGATACCTTTTGCGTAACAACTTATCCATGATATTAATAAATCTAATGGATTATAGAATATATTGGCAGAAAAATCTTGCTTATTATCTATTCTCTTTCACTTTTCGTTCTTTAGCCGCTTCAACTTGTGCCTTTTGAGTTTCTTTATATTGTTCAACTTGTTTTCTGACCCTGGTAAAGTTCTTCTCTCGCTACTCTTTTTGCAAAATCTAAATCATCGGGGTTCATTTCTGCTAATTGTTTTTGTCTTACGTGTTCGGGTGTTATTTTTCCTGCCATAATAAAAAAATTATATAAGAATATGATACAAAAAAGTGTACTATAAATTTCCTCAATTGTTAATGCTATGAGATATCAGATATATATTATGTGAAATTTTCGAAATCAGTTGTCATTATTCCGATTTTATCATTGTTGATTTGAAATCCTTCGAAGCCTGGTAAATTTTCAATAAAATATATCCCCTGTTCTCCCATTACAAATGCAGATGTAGCCATTCTATCTGCTTCATAAATATTTTTAGCTATGATAGAAATACTAGCTATTTCAGTACAATTCTTTTTATTTATTGGATCGTAAATATGTTCACCTCTAATATATGTGCCTGAAGTGGCTATGCCTTCTCCGCTGAGGTAAACTGTTTTCACGATATTTTCCTGCTTCCAAGGATCTTTGATTCCGACACTCCATTTTTTCCCTTCATCATTAAATCCTTTGGTTTGTATGTCTCCACCTGCATCAATGAAATAATTTTTAACATTATGTTTGTCCAAAATTTTTGATGCCTTCCATATTGCCCAGCCTTTGACCAAACCACTTGGGTTAAATTTATTATTATAAAAAACATCGAAATATCCGTGGCTTTCTTGTTTCGTTAATTCAGAAAGGTTAAGCACTTCCTTCATTTCTTCGCTATAATCTTTTTCCGAAATTTCTTTTCTATTAATTTTTGATACTTCGCTACTTTCTTTATACGGGCTGAATGTTTCGTCAATATGAATGAAATAATCAAAGACTTCATCTACTATTTTATTACTAATTTCTTTATCAACTATGCAGATAGTTATGGGCATTCCCATTATCAGTCTTGTTTCTTTTGTCATATTGCTTGGCTTAGAGCTGAGCTTAATGATTTTATAAATGCATTGCTGGTTAATGTTGCACCGCTAATTACATTTACATTTGCACTTTGGGATTGTATGGTGTCTTGCTTCAGTATTGGGCTTACATAAGAACTAATGCTTGAAGACTCTCCTCCGCTGGGTAATTTCAAAAATACTACATCTGATATTTTCGAATTTGTAATAACTGCCTGTATTTGTACAGTTCCGTATCTATGAGTGTACGCAGTTCCAGTATATGTACCGTCCTTATACTTTCCAGATGGAGTTGGTGAAGGTATTATCGTCGGTGTGGGAGTTATGACGGTAGTTCCATTACCCTGAGTTAAGGGGATGGATGTCGCAGGAATAGGAGTTATTGTTGGAACTTTTTGTGTTTGCGTTGATGTTGGCTGAATATTGGCAATTTGATTATTATCCGCTGGAACTGTGTAAATGGCTATTATAATTACTGTAACTGTAATAATAAAGGAGATCACTCCTGCTGGAATAAGTATTTTTTTCATCATGTTTTTTAAATAATTTCAATCATTGTAGAATACTAAAATGAAGATGAAATGAAAAGTTTTTATCCTCTCAGGAAACTCATGGTATGACTCGGCGATTAGTCGAATCAGGACTTATGGATATGAGCTATACAAGTCTTCGGCTTAGATATTTCAGAGGTATAAAATTTAAATAATGATATTTTATAAAACTAGTCTACTAACTCCACTGGCTATTTTAGCTATCATTTCTTGTGTAAAACCTAAAAGTTTAGCTCTTTCGTATGCTTCTTCAGGCGTTTTGGAATCAGCTAAAATTTGACTAAGCGATGGTCGTACAACTTCACCATTAACTACAAGTGGTTTTCCAGCTTCTAATGCTTGAAATTGATTAAAAACAGAATGAGCTTCTTCTTTGCTTGAAGGTTTGTTTCCCATATTAATAGATTAATAGAATAAGACCGCGGGTGCGGTGAAAACGAATCTAGCGAAAAATTGTATAAAAAAATGTTACAATAAATATTACAAAAATATATTTAATTTGTAAAGAGGTCTTCTTCCTTTTTTATAAAAAAAACATTATTATTTACCAAATTTATACTTTTTTATTATGAAACTTCCAAAATGGGCTGTTACTGTAACACCAGTATCGAAAATTATAGCTCTCATACTACTTATTACTATACCTGCTGCTGCTTTTTTAATAGGTTTTTTATTAAGCGGTAATAAGTCTAGTGATGCAAATACAACATTTAATCCATCACAGACAGTTTCTCAAACAGATAAAGAATATGTTTTTAATGATACATATCAATTTGTTCTTCCTGGTGGCTGGTATTTGGTTAAAGAGATTGGAAACAAAACTATTTATAAATTATCAAAGGGAAATTTGAATATTACTATAACCGATTCATTTGGTTTCAGTAAGACCTCTTTGCCCTCTGCTGATGCTAAATCAAAAATAGATTTAAATGCTACTTTACTTGATAAGAAGATAGATAATTATTCTGCTGATGTGCAAGGAAATGCGAAATTTTATTATACAACGATGGATTTGGATAGCAAGCAAGAAATTAACGGTGGAGTCAGCATTATTTGTTTCTCAACAGAAGATGAAATAATAAAAAATAAGGGCGATATAGAAAAAATAATTTCGTCAATGAAATTAGTAGTGAAAGAATACTCAGAATTATATGATGATGAAAATATTACGTTCAAAGGTTTCGGCAAATATGTTGCTGCAAAAATTAACAATAATATTAGAGCGGATAGTTTATCCTGTTTGGGAAAAATAACAGCATATAATGTAAAAATGAATGAATATAGCGGACAGCCTGCTGTAAGTTTTTATATTTGCGATAATATTGAATCTTCAGATATTAGTTCGTGGACTACTAAATTCTTTAAAGATGGCAAGAATGGAATTAAGTCAACAGACGCGATCAAGAATGTTACTAGATTTAATATGACTGGTAAAAAAATACAATATGCCCAAGATGGATATCCAAATAAAAATTTTGCTGAAGTATATTTCAAAGGTACTAAGTCATTATTAATAACTAATATCGGAATGATAGAACAAGAACAGCAAAAAGCAAATCCAGAATTAAATTCTGATTTTGAAAATATTTTAAAAAACATTGATGTAAAAATATGAAAATAATAGACATACTAAGAAAATTAGGAATAATAAGATTCGGATCTGTAGGAGGTACATATACAAGTTACAAAAATAGACCTGATGAATTAATGTTCGATAATGTATATGATGCGAAAAAAGATCGAATAAACAAAGACGATATTAAGAATGTCGTAAAAAAAATAAAGAAAAAATGAGTAGTAGATATCGAGCACTAAAAAACGAATATAGGAAAAAGCATTAATAAGATTTTTTAGATTTCCAAAATTTCAAATTATCAATAAACTCATTCTATATAAATAAAACATTGTAGCTTACACAAGTTATACATGATGATGTTTCAAACCTTATCTCTATACTAAGTCAAATTCTTAATTCACTGAAGTTTTCTCCGCTCCAGCTAATATCAGAATATCACTGCCATAAGGTGGTTCAATATTGCTTGGTAAATCTTCTTTATTTAATACCTGTGCGTTTATTTTTTCTTTTAGAAATTCAACAGTTGCTGTCTTATTTCCTGTTAAATCTACTATATAATTTCCGGTTCCAATATCTTTTGAATTAGGATCAGTTATTTCTTTTACGAAAATGGTCCCAGAAAAAGTAGTCTTTACCCAATATGAAGCACCTATTTCTTCAGAAAAAGAGGACGTTTTCGTATACCCCCTCCCGGTATTATAAATATTTATTTTCGCATTTTCTGTTATCACTTTCGGATTATTCAAATAAAAATTTATACAATTTTGCAAAAGTGTAAAATCATTATTTTTCATTGGTAAAATATAATATCCATCACTTTCGTTATATTCTTTCATAGCATTTCCACCGCAAGCTGTGAAACTTGTTACTAAACTATATTGTTTATCTTTACTAACCTTATTTTTTAAATCATAAGCAGCAAGTAATGTCTCCAAATTAACTTTATTTGAACTAGATAATTCACCATCACCAATTTGAGTTAACATGTTATTTCCAACAGCCTGAATTATGTTTTGAATTTTATTTACATCAAGCCCTTCATTTATAACTTTTTCTTGAATAGCTTTAATAACTTGTTGTTGTCTATATGCTCTTCTGAAGTCTGTACCTTCAAATATCGGATCACCACTTGTCATACTATAACATACATTATGCACTCTAGATCTCGCAAATTTCAAAGCTGTGCCTCCGTCCATGTGTTGAAGACCTTTATAAAATTTTATAGTCTCAACACCTTTATCACCTTCTATAGGATAACCAGCATCACAAAATGAATTTTCTACTTCTATATCAATACCGCCCACGCTATCAATAACCTGTCTGAATGCATCGAAATTAATAATGGCAGTATAATGAATTTGTAATCCTGTCATTTTATTTATAGTATCGCGTAATAATTGAGCACCACCACCAGGATAATTCTTATTAGCCCCTATGTTTACTGCGGCATTTATTTTTTCAAAATCAGTTTTTGTCCCATCGGGAAATGTGAAATTTAATCCAATATCTCTAGGAATTGAAATAAATTCAACATTATCATTCTTCGAATCATATGAAATAACCATTATGCTGTCAGTATTTCCTACTTGCTTTAAGTCATTTGTTAGTGTATTAGCCCTATTATCTACTCCTAATATTAAAATATTGGTTCTGCCATCTGTAGAATTAAGTTCATTCTTTTTTCCTGTTAATGTATTTACCAATGCTGGTATTGGATTTAAATCAAATGATTTCGTCAAAGCACCGATCGTTCCAGAAAAATATAAATATATTCCACCAATCATAATTATAAATATAAGTAAAAAAATCCATTTCTTCTTACCTTTTTTCTTCTTTATCTTATTTATCTCATTTCCAGAAATACTTTTGAAATCGGGTGTAATATTTCTTTTGAATGAAGGTACTTCTTTAGACTTCTTTTTTCGATCTATAGTGGGTTTATATTCATCAAGCTTTATTTCTCTCATTGATAAGGTGTAATTATAAAATGTTTCAAACTAGTCTCGTACCGTGTCATGATATTTTATATCATATTATTTTACAATAATTTGATTTCGCTATGTTTTATAAATCATGTTTTCATTCGTAATCGGGAGTTTTATATGAAGTTTGTATGTTTAATCGGACAATAACCATACAATTAAGTCTAAAACTTGACATAAAAAGTGTTTTAAAAGATAATTAATGTTCTAAATGGTTAAGTAACTTAATAAATGTCTAGATCTCAAAGAAGAAAAAATATAGATAAACTTTTCCGTCAAATGACTGAAATGAGTAATTGTGTATGGCGCAGAAATGTTTCTTTTTTAGAAAAACATAACATAACTTCTGCACAGATGAAAATTCTTTCTGTATTAGACTCTGGAGAAGAAGTAACGACCTCAATGATAGCCAAACATTCAGGACATACATTATCTGCAATAACACAAATAATAGATCCGTTAGTAATAGAAGGTTATATCATTCGTGAACAAAATAGTCAGGATAGGAGAATTATTTTCCTAAAGCTAACAGTTAGTGGAAAGAAAAAAAATAATGAAATTAAAAAAGAATATGTTGAGTTAGTGTCAAAAAAAATGATAAATATTTCAGATCATGAAATTGAAATAATGCTGAAGATATTTGAGAAGTTAGTTTAATTTGTAATAAATATTTAAGAAATATAATTATGGAAGTACATGTAAATCCGATAAAAAAATGGGGAGTATTAGTTACGTTGAGTTTGGCACTATTTATAATAATTTTAGATAGTACAATTCTTAATGTTTCTATGGCATATGTTGTTAAGGATCTAAATACAGATCTCAAAACCATACAATGGGCAACAACATTATATTCATTAATAGTGGCGGCTTTAACAATAACAGGCGGTAGATTGGGAGATTTATTCGGTAGGAAAAAAATGTTCGTAATAGGTGCTGTGATATTTGCACTTGGTTCTTTCATGGTTTCAATAAGCAATAGTGCAACGATGCTAATAACAAGTATGGCTTTGATTGAAGGCACAGGTGCTGCATTAATGATGCCTGCAACAGCTTCATTGCTTGTCTCTACTTTTAAAGGCAGAGAGAGAGCAATTGCATTTGGTGTCTGGGGTGGAATTGCAGGAGCTGCCGCAGCATTTGGTCCAATTGTGGGAGGTCTTATAACTACAAATTATACTTGGCATTGGGCATTTAGAATAAATGTAATTGTTACATTAGTATTGATTGCAGGAGCTTTTTTAATTAAAGAAGTCAAAGATAAATATCATAAACCACAACTAGATATTGTAGGTGTAATATTATCTGCAGTGGGAATGGCAACTCTAGTATATGGAATTATTGAGTCATCAACATTTGGTTGGTTACAAGCCAAAATGCCGTATGAAATATTTGGCAATAGTTACGATTTATTGGGACTTTCTATAACACCTTACGCAATAATTTTTGGGTTAATAATTATTGGTTTATTTATACTATGGGAAAGAAAAAGAGAAAATGATGGCCAACAGCCTTTGATTTCAATGCACATATTTCAAAATAAACAGTTTGTTTCTGGTTCTGTTACTACTGCAATCATGGCTTTGGGACAAGCGGGTTTGATCTTTTCTATTCCTGTTTTTTATCAAGCTGTGAAAGGTAAAGATGCTCTGGGGACAGGTCTATCTCTATTGCCTATGTCGTTAAGTTTACTTATAGCTGCACCATTATCAGGAGCATTGAGTAAGAAGGTTAAGCCAAGAGTACTTGTTCAAATTGGATTGGTCTTCAATATTATTGGTTCATTTTTATTATATTTAGGACTTAATGTTAACTCCGATGTTTTGCAGTTTGCACCTGGACAAATATTGTTTGGCATTGGATTTGGGCTTATATCAGCGCAAATTACAAATATTACACTTTCAGCAGTAGATATCAAATATGCAGGTGAGGCTTCAGGTTTGAATTCAACAATTAGACAGTTAGGAGCCAGTCTTGGTTCTGCAATTATTGGTGCGGTTTTCCTTGCTGGATTTACATCATCTATGATGAATGGAATTAATAATAGTAGTGTAATAAGTGCAGAGCAGAAAACTGAATATGCTGCAGATGTAGAAAAAAATCCATCGAAATATCAATACTTTCAAGCTCAAATGGCAAAAAATATGCCCGAAAATGTTGCGTCTGACATTGTTTTTGAACGTAATCAAGCAACTGTTGATGCTGGTAAAAGCGCACAGGTTGTAGCAATTATCGTGTCTGTATTGGCTTTGGCAGTATCGTTCAGTCTACCAAATACCAAGAATATACATAAAGAAGAAGTTCCTGGAATGGAATAATTTATATAGCTTATAGAAAAGATTTCGTACTAATAATGCGAATCTTTTTCAAAAAAGCTATGCTAATAATGACTAATTTTTTATCCTATAATATATTTACTATATTTATATTTGAAGAAAAAAATAATCAGGTGTATTATTCCAAGTACTTAAACTGAATGCCTATGCTGGGTGTGAAGTTATACAAAAAACCAGTGTGCATAAAATTCCCCGATACTGAAATTCCTAATATATGTGATAGTAATATGTCAGATTTTATTCTGAAAATAAATGCTTATCATAAATATTCGGATGGAACTTACTCATTTGATACAGTAGGAAAATTCGACGGTAATGATGTTGGGCTTAATTTATCCATCAATAGTAAATTGACTGCTGGTTTCGCTTATGATTCTGTAAGAAAGAAATCTTTTTGTCAAAATGGTGTAGCATTTCATTCATATGGAAAAATGAGTGATTTATTTATCAATGCAATTAGCAAAATATATGGTTTACAAAGATATAATTTGATATTTAAAGACGGTGCTAGTTTTACTGCGTTACCAATGGAATCAAATAAAATTGAATTTGAAAAAAGGCGTATTAATATTAAGCTATTTACAAATTATAAAAATTTAGACGAATACGGTGAAGTATATATCTATATTGATTTGCCACGACATGTAATTGAAGTTAGAGAAAAAGATGAAAGTTATAGGATATCATTTCTAAAAGCACTTTCTTTAAATTATTAATTTGTAGACTTAGTAAATTCTATACATAATGAATATCAATATAAAATAAAGCTCTGTTGTAAGTATGAGATAATAATTTCCCATTAATAAGCATTATCAAAATAATATTTCGCCCATAGATACATTATTGTTGATTCAGCACCTTTATGTGTATTAACACCGAATTCTTCAATCCCATCATAACAAGATCCGTCACAGCTGATTATTAATTCGTGTAAAATATTATTTCCATAAAACCAGCTCATCCACTCTTCAGCCTTTGTTAAAAAAATAGTATCGTTAAAAAATTTATAAGCTTTTACTAATAACAAAACCATAAATGCTACATCTATAGGTTGTTGACCATAGATATCTTTAGTAACAGAGCCAATATCTTGCCATATCCTATTGCCGACAGGTGCAGGTATTATCCCAATTCTCATGTTCTTTTCTAGTATCGATATGGATTGTAAAATTATTGTAAATAAATTTTCATCTTGAATATTGAAATGATGACAGTAAGAAATCAACGAAAATGGAATAACGGCATTCGCATAAATTAGTTTATTTTCAAACCAGCCGTTTTTAAAATCAAATTTCTCTATTAACTTATTTAAGCTAATATCCGCTTTATCTTTTGAATTTAAATATATTGAACTTAATAAATAATAAGCTATTGGCCTGACATATTCTGTATTGTCCAAAACATCTTTATTGATTAAATTATATAAAGATAAACATTTTACCACTTCAAAATTTGAACTCATCGAAAAAGTTAATGCCCACAAAGCTAATCCTTGGGCATCAAGAGAAGTAGATTCTAAAATAGGTTTTCTTTCTTTATTAAAATATAAAACTAATCTATTATTTATGATTGAATTTTCAATATATTTTAAACATACTGATGCTTTTTCAAATTTTTTATAATACAAAAATACTATTAAAGCACGAGCTGAATCATCCAGTGCATAACCTTCTTCTTTCAAAATATTGTATTTATCCGCATGTTGCCATACTCCAAAATCATCGGTTAATAACTCTAAATATTTTGTAACATCATCTTTCATAATTTAATTTTCAGAAATAAATCTGAATAAATTCAGATTTCTTCTTGCTACACGCGGCCACTGCATTTGTTTACCCAATTGGAATGAACTATTTCGATATTTGTTATACAAAGCGTTATCTGAAAAAACTTCTATTACCGATTTCGAAATATCATCCGAATTTTTGAATTGAACTATGATGCCTGTACCATTGGCCAACATTTCTTTAGCGTAATTATATGGTGTTGAAATACAAATCTTTCCTGCTCCCAGTGCATATGCCAATGTTCCTGATGTTGGTTGTTGTGGATCTAAATGAGGTGTCAAAAAAATATCTGCCGCAAGATAATAATCTTTTAATTCTTCAAGAGTTAAATATTTATTTATAAAGATTATATTATTTGATAAATTTAATTCTTCAATTATTTCTTGTAATTTCTCTCTATATGCTTCTTTTTCGGATCTTAATAATGATGGATGAGTCTGACCAACAATATAAAATTTAGTATTTGGAAAAATCTCGATAATTTTTGGCATAGAGTTAATAACATATTCAATTCCTTTACCAGGTCCCAATAATCCTGACATAAGAAGCATCCTTTCTGTCTCGATATTTAATCTTTCCTTATATTTAATTGTATCTTCAAAAGTGAAATCCGGAACGCCGTGATAAATTAATACTGCTTTTTCTTCAGGACAATCATATACATTAATCAATATTTGTCTACTATTTTCACTCATTGCGATAACAGCTTCTGATTTTTCTATAATTCTTTTTATAATATATTTTTTATGTTCGTCTGGTTCTTGTAAAATGCTATGAAAACACGATACTAGCTTTTTTTCTAACATATCGATCATTGGTAATATATAATCACCATCTACACCGCCAAATAGTCCAAATTCATGCTGCAAATTTACAATATCTGCAGAGGATTGATTAATATAATTACATGCGGAAATATAATCTTCTGGATTATTCTGACTAATTCTATATTTTACTTCCCATGGATAGTCATAATTTTCACCATTGTCATTTAATGCAATAATTTCCGCTATGGCTTCAGGATTTTGGTGATTAATGGCATTAGTTAAATCTTTTGTAAATGTGGCTATACCACACTTTCTAGGGATATAACTACTGATGTAAATACTTCTGACAGCCTTTTCTTTTTCGTTGAGGAAACTTGTATAGTTAACCTTTTTATTATTCATGGGATTTTTCAGTGAAATAAGACCACTGTACCAACACCACATATATTTATATAACGTGGATATATAGATTATACCATACTATCTTTTTCAATATATTGACGAGAGTATAGCACTATAATAATGTAATAGATATGGGGAAAAAATAGCGTATGATAAAAAAAGTGAACTTTATTGTAAAAAAAGAGGGACTTTTTCATCCCTCTTAAAATTTATAACTTATAAAAGTTAATTAATTCTCGCTCCACCCCATTCAAACATGAAGAATCCACTTCTATTTACTTTACTTAGTACAGGCTCAGTAGTTTTTCTTTCACTATCCTCACCTCTATATAGCATGAAGTAACGTTTATAATTTTCTGGTTTTGGAGTGATAGTTAATGGAGCATATCTGTCCAAGAATTTTTCATCAACAAAATTTATATATATATATTTATTATTTTCTTTATCTAATCGAGGAATCCAATATTCTAGAAATTGAGCTTTTTCTTTCTCATTAAATCCCAATTCGTCTAATTTCTGTGCTAGGAATATTTTTACATCAGATTTCAGAATAACCCATCCATTATTTAAATTTTCAAAATTCGTGTTGAATTTACCTTCCCAAAATAAATAATCAAATGTTTTATCATTAATTACTAAATCGCCGTTTGGTTTGGCTAATACATTCCATCCTTGATCATATCTTGGTTCAGAATATGTTAATGCACCATCAATCGATAATTTTACATTAACTTTCGTATCTTTTGTTGGGTATAAATATACCGCTGGTTTAGCACAACCTCCAGTCATTATGAATTCACGGCTGGCAAATTTAATTAATCTTCCAAAAGGATCTTTCCAATAAAATACAGGATGATATTTTACAAAATCATTATAAGGCAATAATGAGGCATCATCTTCTGTTATTGTATTGTATTTATTTATATTGGGATAATCTTCAACATATATTTTTTTCGTGTATGTATCAGCATTTGGATCTTTGAATTCATAAACAGGATCATTATCTGATGTTGTACCGGTTTGTTTTAATAAATCCATTGAAAGATCTGTAATTTCTACGCCATAACTTCCCATACCATTACTTCCCATACCGCAAGAACCAATTGAAATATAATCATATTGATATTTATTTTTACCAGTATTTCCTAATGTCCATGAAATGTTTGGTGGTTCCGAACTACTATAAAAATTTGGAGCAAAGCCATTAATCATGAAGAATCCTTCTTTCGTTTTTGTATATATGGGACTTTTTATATCAGAACTCGATACATATATTTGCACACCATTGTCTGATTTCATTGATTCTTTGAAATAACTAGGATCCGATATTGATGTAATAGTTGCATTTGTAAAATTTATTTTTTTTACAGAGATATTACTTTTATTTAAAGTTTTATAAATTTCAGTATCTTTAATTTCTGATGTTGAATCTCCAAAATTATTTGGAGCTAAAATTTGATAATCATTTGATATCGTTTTTCCATCAGAGTCTGTATATGAATAATTCATGTAGTTAGCAACAATAAATTTATTGTCTTTTGATAACATTACAAATTCTAATGTTGGAAAACTTGATGTTCCAAAACTACCATTTGAGAAAGTATAAATTAAATTATAATCTTTGTATCCACCATCTGTAATAGTACCAATTTTGTAATATTCATTTATAGAGTCAATATCTACATTTGCTGGTGGATATCCCATACCAGGTCCTTGATAATCGTTAGAACTTACATATTTGAATGCATTAATATTATAAAGTCTTATAGGTTTATCCAATAATTTAACAGGTACACTGCCTAAATTTAGTGACTCTGGGATTGGAGTATTTGAAGGTGTAATAGTCTCTGTAACTTTAATATCTGTTGGAAACACTACTTCAGTATAAGGGCTATATACACTGGTAGTTGGCGAAATTATCACATCTTCTTTTTTTACAGTTTTGTTAGTCATTAATATAGCGAGTATTACTGCAACAGATGCCAAAACAACTAATGTTCCACCAATTATGGATAATGTTAGTATATTTTTTTTATGTGGTGTTAAAGGTGCTTTATTACTAGGCAATACGTCAGGTGAAAATTGAGGAATTATATTTTCGCTAGGCGGATTAGAAATGTTCTCTTTCTCTATATCATTCACATCATTCACAATAATATTTTCGTCGGAAACAACTTTTTCTACGTTATCTGACATTTTTAGATATTAAATGTATACAATATAAATACTTTAGAAATAAATGTAAAGTTATTTCTAAATTTCAAGTGTTTTACTAAATTATTTATTTATGAAAAAAACAAGAGTTAATATAATTACTATCGCAATGAAGGATATTAGTAAAAATAATAAAAAATAGTTAAATTTGTGTCCTGTTTGAGTCTCTTTTACAGCTTCAATATCTTCCTTAATATCATCGGGTAAATCTTTTACAGGTTTCATTTCAATTCAAATATTTTTATTATAAAACAAATAATATCTGCTACGCCAAATAGTTATATAGAATGTATGTTAATTATTGACTGGTATTTGTATCTCGAATATGTGCTTGTTCTCATCCCTCTCTCCATTTAATGATGTTGTTAAGTATAATTCTCGTGGACTAATCAGTACATTATCCTTAATTCCTTTTTCAGCTTGATATTCTTCGAGATATTTCCAATGAATAGATAATAAACTACCTGAACCTTTGTATGTATATGTTAAAGCTTGGTGCAGAGGGAATTTTTCACTTTTTACTTTTTTTGATCCTTCATCATTTAATTCCATTACTTCGTTTTTAATAACTCCAATCTTCATTTCTGAATCTTTGGGATTGTATCCATGCTCAATAAAAATTGTTAGAAATGTTGCATTCGACGAAATTTTAGAAAAATAATTCTTTAATTCAAAACAAAAATCTTTAATACCAGCGTAGGATCCTTTCCTTACAATATAATAAATTTCATAAGGATTGATCGTTTTGATCTCTGGCTTAATTATAAAACCAGTTTCTTCAAGATTCTTATTATACTCATCGATATTAATTAATGAATTATTCAGAAAATTTATTTCTTCTTCAATAGATTTTTTTTTAATCTGAAAAATATCATGAAGACTGTAATTTTCTTTCAAATAACCACTTATATCTTCTAATGATAATCCTAACCTTCTCATTAATGAAATAATTTGAAAATCAAGGATTTGTTCTGATTTATAAAATCTATATTTATTTGACGTTTTTTGAAAAGGTTTCAAAATGTCTTTCTCATCGTAAAATAAAATTGTTCTTTTTGTAGTTCTTGCGAGTTTTGCGAATTCTCCCGCTGTTAAATAATTATTCATTGACTGTGACGCAGCGTAATAGATTAAAATCTTGAATAGATTAGTACATATGAATATTAGCATTAAAGGTGCAAGAGAGCATAATTTGAAAAATATAGATTTGGAAATACCTTTTAATAAAATTGTTACTTTTATCGGTGTGTCGGGATCTGGAAAATCTACTATAGCATTTGATATCTTGCATGAAGAAGCACAAAGAGAATATATTGAGTCAATTGGCAGTTACGCTTCAAAATTTCTTAGAAGGCCGGATAAACCTATAGTTGATAAAATAAGTGGATTATCACCTACTATTTTGATAGATCAAAAAAGTCTTCATGGTAATATTAGATCTACAATTGGAACTTATACAGATATTTATACCTATATTAGGCTATTATTCTCAAGATGTGGTAGTGAAAAATTTGATGCAGGAAATTTTTCTTTTAATAATCCTGAGGGGATGTGTCGAAAATGCATTGGTAGAGGTATCGATTATGTTATTGATCCTAAATTATTATTTGACTTTGATAAAACATTAAATGAAGGAGCGTGTAAGCATAGAAATTTTAAACCTGGAAGCAGATATTGGAATATTATTAAAGCTACGAAAAAGGTAGATATGGATAAAAAAATTAATGCCATGTCTGCTGATGAATTAAATTATCTTCTCTACTCTCCCAAAGAAGTATTAACCTCTGGCGAAGGTTATGTTCAAAGCTTCTCATTCAAAGGAATTATTAGACAATTAGAAGATCGTTGCAAGGATGAGCGAAATTTGAATAAAGATTTGAATAATAAATACAGGATTGAAGTTACATGTAATGAATGTCATGGATCTAGATTGAATAAAAATGTTTTGAAGTCTTTGTTAAATGGAAAAAATATTAATTATTATATTAATTTATCTTTAATAGATTTAAATAATGAGATAAAAAAAATTGATCATAAACTTGCTGTTGAAATTATTCCATTTATTATTGAAGGTACAAATGTTTTAATTCAGCTTGGACTTGGTTATCTAACTTTAAATAGGTCAGTAACTACATTATCCGGCGGTGAAGCTCAGAGATTAAAAATTGCGGGTAAGTTGGGCAGCAAAGGTAACTTTTTTATACTTGATGAACCGTCTAGGGGATTGCACTTCCATGATATTGAAAAAATAATTAATTTAATTAATAAAATAGTTGATGCTGGTAATAGCGTATTAGTAATTGAACATAATTTAGATATTATTAAAAGTGCTGATTGGATAATTGATATGGGACCTGGCGGTGGTGATGACGGTGGACAAATTTTGTATTCTGGTCCGATAACTAAAATTAAAGAATGTAATAAGTCTGTTATATCTAGATATTTATAAGTTTTATAAATAATTACTTATATATCATGCCACTCAGCGGTATGACAGTTCGGCATAATCTGTACTAAATATGCACCTAAGGCTGCGAAAAATGGTAGTAGTATGCAAATAATTAAATTATAGATAAAAGCTGTTTTGGGATTATTAGAATTTTGAAATATATAAAACTAAAAAACATTGACGAAATTATTGATGCAAAAAAGAAAAGTCCCCTTGTTATTAAAAAATTTTTCATTCCGTTTTACTAGCTGTGTATAAATCTAAAAATAATCCACCCCTTTGCTTTAATTCCTCGAAACTCCCCTGCTCCACTATTTTTCCTTCATTTAGTACTAGAATATGATCAAAATAATTTAATAAAAAATATTTATGTGTGACATAAATTAGTGTAATATTTGGATAAGAATCTATAATATTTGTAATAACCGCTCTTTCTGTCTTAGGATCTAAGCTTGCTGTAGCTTCATCTAGAATTAAGACTGGTCTATTTTGAGCCAAAGCCCTAGCTATACCAATGCGTTGTCTTTCTCCACCTGATACATTTATTGAACCTTCTGTAATTCGACTGTCAATGCCCTTTTTTAATCTTTTTATTAATGGCTCTAGGCATGATATTTTAATTAAATTATCATGGTTTTCTTCAATATTTATACCTGATATAAATATATTATTTTTTATACTATCTCTGAATAACTGTACATCTTGAGGAACGATGCTAAAAATCCCAGTAATATTATCTACGTCAAGATCATTATAATTTATGTCATTAATGAAGATATCGCCTTTGTATTTTGTAATCACTTTTAATAAAATATCCAACATGGTGGATTTACCACTGCCTGTATAACCAACAATTGCTACTTTCTCACCACTTTTAATATTGAAATCTATATTTGAGAGGGCGTCATATCCCTTTCGTTCATAAGATAAATTTTTAGAAATTAATGAATGGAAAAAAATTATTTTTTCATTATCATTTGTAATTCTTTTGTTATTATTAATATTAGAAAATACTTCATGATATCTTTGAATATAATTGACATATTTAATAAATTCTTGAGAATTCCACACAATGTTACTTAAACTTTCAGAAAATGAAGAACTAAAAAGCATTAATGTTGTAAGAGCTCCTATGGTTAAATTTCCATCAAATACTTGTGTAATTCCATATATCAGAATTATTCCTAATGCTATGCTATGGATCATATTGTTATTAAACCATTTCCACATTGATAATTTTTCTCTAATATAATATTTCTTAAATGACATATTATTTTTTTTCAAAATCTCAGTTTCTTGTTTATCATACATATTGAGATAAACTACTGTTTTATAATTTTGAATATATTCATTGATACTGCCGTTCACATTTTCTTGAGAAATATTTTCTATAACACCAGCCTTACTTTGTTTTTTTGATAGATAAATTAAATTAAGTGCAAAAATTAAAATATCTAAAGCAAAAATAAGTAGTGTGAATGGAGTAATAAATGCGCTAACTACTAGAATACCAATTAATTTTCCTACCATTGGCAGATATGCATGAATCATTAGACCGCATATGTGACTCATACTTTCGTATGATTTATCAATTATTCGTAATACATTCCCTTTTTTTTGGTCTTGCCAATAATCTAATCCAGCAAATCTTAATTTATGTACAAGATCTTGTCTGAAATCATTAGCTATCTTGAAACCTATTACCCATCCTTTGAAAATTGTATAAATGTCAATTATTGGGATAGAGACTGTTAAAATAATGTATGCAATTAATGGCCATTGTAGATCACTTATTGAATTAGAATTATTTGCTAAAATATTTATAATTGTACCTAATAATACCGGAGCCGAAATTATCATAACTACATATACAATTCTGCAAAATATCCAAAACCAAAAAGATGGGTATTTACTTATATATCCAAAGATAAGCTTGATTGTATATGTATAATAATTCATAAAATAACTCTTGCTATCGAGTAATAGATTCGCAAATAAAATACCTCATTATATATACTATGATTAATGTGTCTACTATTTGAGCACTACTTTACATAAATTTTTATAAATCAAAAAATGTAACCACTTTTCTTCTACAACGTAAATAATAATTGTCGAGATAATTGAACAAGAAATATTTTTAATAAATTAAAAAAAACAATGATGAAAAAATGTGAATGTTCAAAAAATAATATATGGAAATGACAAGAGTGCCTGATACCATTAACAAAAACCAAGTCGTGTACAAAAGTGAAATATTTGCTTTAACCCGTCGTTACACGTATAGTGATATCTTTGATATATTCAAAAATTTATTAATTTTATAATTTTATGAAAACTGCACCTGAATCTTTTTTAGTTCATACATTTAATGAAGCTTTTAAAGTATTGAAAACGTATGATAGGCGAGGTCGAGAAGATTTTACTAAGATGATTCAATTACATAACGCTGGCTCAAGTGCATTGCTACGTTTATTATCTGGAAATACAAATAATTTGAATAATTTATCTCCTGACCCCGAATTAACTACACTTCAAAATATTGAAGATTATCGTGATGGAGGTCCAAAATTTGATTCTTCAATGAAATATGACTTTGCACCATTTGTTTGGATGGACGATGATTCTTCAGAAATACATAAAATAGAATTTAGTGAAATAGGAAGCTATGAAGATCAACGGCAATTAAGAGAAATGCAAAGATTAGCTGCAAGAAGACAAAAAATCTTATTTTCTGGGACTACGGTTCATGAATATTGTCCTGTTAATAAAGGACCTCTTAAAACCCCTATTGCAATATCTACAGAACCTTTAGAACTCGAAACTAGTAAGTTAATTATTTTACTCTATTAAAATATCGAAAAAGTTAATTAGTGTCATTACTTCCGGCATGGAGAATTTAGTTTTTTTGATATTGTTGATTGTTGGATCTATTGAGTAGTTTTTTGCATTCGTGAAATCGGCTTTGCTGAGATCTGATCCTTTGAATATACTTTTACTTAGATTACATCCTGTAAAATCTGCTGATATTAATATGGATTTTGTAAAATCTGTGTCAAGTATATTACTCTCGCTGAATTTGAATCCTTTGCATGCCATGTCTGAAAAATATGACATGTTGATATTACATTTCAAAAATTCTAAATCAGTAAAAGCTAAATGTGTATCGCATAGACAGAAGTTTACTCCAAGTATTTTACATTTTTCAAATTTAATTCTTTGGAATCTGACGTTGTCCATTCTCGTCATACTGAAGTTGCAATTATTAAAAGAGCATGAAGTAAATTTGCTTGCTGATAGATTTGTATCTGTGAAGTTGCAGCTTTTGAATGTACATCCTTCAAAAGTTATTGATCTTATTTCTTGTTCAGCAAAATCTTCTTCTGAGAATGTCTTTTTTGTATATTCCTCTTGATCTACTATCATTTTAATATTCTATTTATGGCATTATACCGTTAATTTATCCATCGTAATCTCATATACTTTCTGATTGTCATCTAATTTGGCATTTACGAAATTGATGATATTACCTTCCATGATGTCTTTAAAGTAATATTTGACATCATCTACAATTTCATTTTCGAAATTCATTATTTCTTCTTTATCTATCCATATAAGTTCACCATCGTCGGTTGTGTCTTTCTTTGGAATGTCGAAATCAAAGACTTCTGCTTTGAAAAGTCCTATTATGTGGTTATGTTCATAGCCTCCGTTTAATTCTATTATTCCAGAAAAAAAGATATTCTCAGGTGTAATCACATATCCAGTTTCTTCTTCGGTTTCCCTAATAGCCCCTTGTAAAAAATTTTCACCTTCTTCTAATCGACCTCCTACTCCGTTTAATTTGTTCGGGTCAATTCTTTTATGTGACGCTCTTTTTAAAAACAAATATTTATTTTTACAATATATAAATATTACTGATGATAATTCAATATTTTTTGCGTAATCTTTTTCGTTAGACATATTTATAAAAATTTACTTTAAGTTTAATTTACTTTTTAATGTTAAAATATTACAAAGTTCCTAATTTATTAAATAAGTCTTCGTTAGTTGTATATTTATAAATATTTAATCCAGCTACTTTTGCAGCTTCTAAATTTTTTTCAATATCATCAATAAAAATAACTTCTTCGGGCTCTATCTGAATAAATGAACATACATTCAAATAACTATTCGGAAGATCTTTTTCAAACCCAATTTCATTTACCGTATATATTTCATCAAATATATTATCTATTTTATTTTTAATCTCAGGCACAGAATGAATTATACCTTTGGTAAAGCCAAATATTTCATATTTATTTTTTAACCTTTCTAAATAATTCAGAAGTTCGTCGTTTACCCTATAGTAATTGAAGAAGTCAAAGTTAGTATCTTTAGAATGTTCTTGGTAAAAACTATTTAAGCTACCAACTATTGCATCACTTTTTGAAAATACAATTAATCTAGCTATATCCAATAAAATCGCGTTTATCATTTGTTAGTCTTTAATGCATTAATACCTGCGTATTCTACCTTATTCCCTAACTCTTCTTCAATTCT
The DNA here is from genome assembly GCA_037139335.1 of bacterium. Taxonomy (GTDB): domain Bacteria; phylum Patescibacteriota; class Dojkabacteria; order JAOAGR01; family JBAXGO01; genus JBAXGO01. The sequence continues at coordinate 44,434 of JBAXGO010000002.1, read as the reverse complement.
TAATAATTGATTATATTTTGCAATTCGTTCACTTCTACTTAATGATCCTGTTTTTATCTGTCCAGTACCTAGTCCAACGACTAAATCCGAAATTGTAGTATCTTCCGTTTCACCAGATCTGTGAGAAACAATGCTCGTGAAACCAGCATCAGTAGCCATATTAATAGCATTAATACTCTCAGATATTGTACCTATTTGATTTACCTTTATTAATATTGAATTTGCAGCTCTTTCTCTAATACCTCTTTCTAATCGTTTTACATTTGTTACAAATAAATCGTCTCCTACTATCTGAACTTTATCACCAATTCTTTCAGTTAGTTTTTGAAAGCTAGACCAGTCGTCTTCGTCAAAAACATCCTCCATAGATACTATAGGATATCTGTTCGCCCAATCAATATAAAATTCAATTAACTCATCAGAGTTTAAAAATTTACTTTCTGACTTTAAATTATATTTTCCGTCTTCATAAAATTCTGATGCAGCTCCATCTATTGCGATAAAAATATCTTTTCCAGCAACATAGCCAGATCTATCTATTGCTTCCAAAATTACATCTATAGCCATTGAGTTTTTTCCCAAGGATGGTGCAAATCCTCCCTCATCACCAACGCCTGTACTTAATCCTCTATCGTTTAAAAGTTTTTTTAAATTATGAAAAATTTCTGCACCATATCGTAATCCTTCTTTAAAAGTAGGCGCACCAATTGGCATTATCATAAATTCTTGCAAATCTGTAGAATTTTCAGCATGTTTACCACCATTCAAAATATTCATCATTGGAACTGGAATTCTCATTACAGAATTTCTACCACCTATATTATTAAAATATTGATACAGAGGAATATTTTGACATAAAGCCTGTGCTTTCGCGAAAGCCATTGAGACACCTAAGATTGCATTAGCTCCAAGATTCGACTTATTTTCAGTTCCGTCCAGATTGATTAAGTATGTATCTAATAAATTTTGGTCAAAATTCTTATTTGATAAATTTTTATTAATAATATCATTTACATTATTAATAGCTTTCAAAACACCTTTACCTCCATATCTATTTTCCTCATCTCTTAATTCGATAGCTTCGTATGATCCGGTAGATGCTCCTGATGGAACTGAAGCTCTCCCCAAAAATTTATTATCAATTACTAAATCTACTTCAACAGTAGGATTTCCTCTTGAATCAAGTATTTCTCTGGCATGTAAATTTGAGATTACAGACATAATATTATTATTTATTAACATTATAATCTAACTGTGTAGGAATAATGTCAAGAGAAAAATAGATATATAACTGTCTTTGATAGTGTAATAATGTTGTTGTAGCCATTTAGTGCACAAGAAAAAAACACAACGAACAAATAAATTAAACAAAGATGCAAAAATACATGAATTAACTAAATAATATTTATGTATTTATATAATTTATTCATTTGTATATAATAACTATAGAATCCATACCTCGGATATACAAACCTCCAAAAAATAAATCTAAACTAATTGCCAATGAATAGTTTAATAAATACATTAAAGCATCCATACATTTTATTTACCACTGGTTTCATATTATTATTACTAATCATAAGAGAGTATGGTTTTATCTTGTTATTTACATTCATAGTTTATATTGTTGTAAATTATATTAATCGTAAATTCATTCGTAATTCATTATTAATACTTTTAGCAATTTTATTTATTGGCTCTTTCTCTAGATTATTTTTAATATCAAATATCAAAGCATCAGAAAAAACATCATATATAGATAAATATTCAACGACTATTAGTCAAATTAACGATTTGCAAAAAAAACAAATTTTAAATGAAATAAAAACACAGTTTGACGTTCAAAATGAAATCAACATAAAAGCAGAAAAAGTTAGTATTAATAAACAAACTGTTTTTAATCCTGTAACTGATGTCAATACTACTAAATCTAAAAATATTCAAAATAATGAATCATCATTAAATAACCAAAAGAATTTTGGAAATAATGATAATAAAGACAATAAAAGTTTTAATAATACTAAAAAAAACAATCGAAAAATAAATTAAATATTTCAATTAAATGAATAAAAGATTTAAGAAAGTTATTTCAACATTAATAATTAGTTTTATAATTATCGTAACTTCTCTCTTACTTTATAAGAATCTGGGAAATAGGTTAAATTCTTTGCTGGTTATTTGTGTATTAATTGTATCATTATTGTTAACAGTTCAAGGAATATTTGCTATTTTTTTAATGCTCTATGCTTGGGATAGTCCAAAAAAAATGAAGCGATTTAAATCTCCCAAAAAAATTATTTCGCCTTTATTAACTTTCACAGCTTTAATTCCTGTAAGACATGAAGAAGTAGTAATCAGAGATACAATTCTTGCAGTCTCAAATATGGTATATCCCGAGCATATGAAAGAGATTATCGTCATTTGTTCCGATGATGATAAAGGAACAATTCATAAAGTGAATGATGTTATAAAAGAAATTGGGAAAAGAAATATAAGTCTTCATATTTATTCTGAACCACCTATTAATAAACCACATGCTCTCAACTATGCGCTTCAATATGCGAAAAATGATGTTATAGCTGTTTTTGATGCTGAAGATGAACCTCACAAAAAGCTATATGAAATTATAAATACAGTTATGATTCAAAAAAAATCAGATGTAGTTCAGTCGGGTGTTCAGTTAATGAACTATAAATCAAATTGGTTTTCTGTATTCAATGTATTGGAATATTATTTTTGGTTTAAATCGTCGCTACCATTTTTTGCAAATCAAGGTGTCATACCCCTAGGGGGAAATACAATTTTTTTTAAAAGAGAAACATTAAAAAAAGTAGGAGGCTGGGATCCTAAATGTCTTGCAGAAGATGCGGATATTGGTATTAGATTAAGTCAAATTGGGGCTAAGATAAATGTAATATATGATGAAGAACATGCAACCAGAGAAGAAACTCCTCCAGATTTACAACAATTTATAAAACAAAGGACACGCTGGATACAGGGTTTCATACAAGTTTTAAACAAAAAAGAATGGAAAAAATTACCAAGCTTTACTCATAAAATATTAGCACTGTATATATTAACTATTTCTCGTGCTCAAGCACTCTTTTTAGTTTATATTCCCTTTTCTATTTTTATGATAATAATGGTCAAAATTCCGCTAACAATCGCATTAATTTCCATCCTACCTTTGTATATTTTAATTATACAAATTGCAATCTATAATATAGGACTTTATGAATTTACAACTCAGTATAAAATTAAGTATTCGATATTTGTTCCTCTCAATATAGTTTTAACTTTTTTTCCTTATCAAGTAATTTTGAGTTACTGTGCTATGAGAGCTATATTTAGAAATTTGAAAAAAAATAACAGTTGGGAAAAAACAAAACATACTAATGCACACAGACAGCACGAAATAGATGAGATGAATATACCTTTATCTGAGTTGCAAAAATAGTATGAATAAATTATTAAAACAAAAATTTCATTTACTTCTACAAAGAGTAAATAAAATTATATTATCTTCAAAAGCTTTCATACAAAAAAAAGATTTATTAGCCAACATTTTCAAATATTTAAATATACATAAAAGTTCAATTATTTTAATTTTCGTAATAATAATTGCTGTTATTGTTCATGGTGCAAATATGTTTGGATATCCGTCATATAGGGAAGATGAAGGAACATACATGTCTCAAGCATGGTCAGTAGTTAGCGATGGTAAATTGGCACCATATACATATTGGTATGATCACTCACCTTTTGGTTGGTTAGTAATAGGATTTTGGAATATCATTTTAGGAAGTTTTTATGCGTTTGGTACTTCAATAAATTCTGGACGGGTCTTGATGCTAATTCTTCACATTATAACTATATATTTTCTTTTTAAAATTGTAAAAAAAATTACAAAAAGATTAGATGCCGCCGTGTTAGCTTCACTTGTTTTTACATTATCACCTCTTGGAATAATTCTACAAAGAAGAGTTTTTCTTGATAACATCATGGTTTGTTTTTTAATAGCATCCTTATATTTTTTGATTCATAAATCATCAATAAAAAATATGGCGTATTCGTCAATATTATTTGGTGCTGCCGTGTTATCAAAAGAATCTGCAATAATATTTTTTCCTATAATTTTAATCTTTGTCATAATTAATTCAGATAAAATAAATAAAAAATATAATGCGTTTATTTGGGGCGGAGTTTCATTATTTCTAATATCACTATATCCAGTATTTGCTTTTTTACGTGGTGAATTATTTCCTTCTGGAACTATCTTTGGAGGTAATGCACCTCATGTAAGTTTATTAGAAGCTTTTACCTTTCAATCATCTAGGAATGGGAGCTTTTTCTTATCGACAGATAGTACATTTGAATTATCTTTATGGAATACATGGTTAAAATTTGATCCATATCTTATTATCTTAATACCAGTAATAACAATATTAAACATAATATTCAGAAAAAAATATTTATTATTCTTTAGTTTTCTTTCAATAATATATATAGGATATTTACTTTATGCACAAACATTAGATTGGTATATGTTACCAATAATACCTTTAAGTGCTATAAATATTGGTTTGTTTTATTCTGAATTTATCAAATTTATTATAAATAAAAAAATTTTTTTTCCTTATATATTCAAATTTGTATTTATAACTTTTTTATTATCAGTATTCTGTTTCGAATTGATAGTCTCAAAAGATATTTTTACTTTAGCACAAACAAATAATCAAAATAGTGCGATAGAATGGGTGAAAAATAATATAGATGAAAAATCAATAATTGTTATTGATAATTATGCATTTTTGGATCTCAATAAATCTACAAAAGATATACAGGAAGTGAAAGCTCAATATTATTGGAAGGTTGATAATGATCCCGAAATTAAAAATGTAGTATTGAAAAATGATTGGCAAAATATAGACTATTTGATTGTTACACCGGCATTTCACGATACTGTAATGAAAGAAAAAATGCCAATTGTACAAAGTGCTTATGAGAATTCAATAATTATAAAAAAATTTGAAGAAAATAACTTATCAGGTCAAGATTATCCTGTAGAAATAAGGGCGGTAAATAATAAAAGCAATATTTTGAACTCTACATGGAATTGGTATAAAGGAAAATTTATTTTGTCTGAAGGCAGAACAATAGATCCAGAGCAAAATAATAGAACTACATCAGAAGGGCAAGCCTATTCTCTATTAAGGTCTGTCTATATGAATGATAAAGAATATTTTGATTTGGTTTTACGATGGTCTCTAAATAATTTAAAAAGAAAAGAGGAGAATTTATTTTCATGGGTTTATGGTACTGATAATTTAGGAAATTTGAATATACTTGATACTTCATCAGCATCAGATTCTGATGAAGACATAGCATTAAGTCTTTTATTCGCATATAAAAAATGGGGAGATCAAAGGTATTATAGCTTAGCGAAAAATATAATAAATGACATTTGGACTAAGGAAGCAGTACAAATTAATGGAACGTATTACATGACATCGAGAGCCAATTCAGAAATTAATGGAAATTATTTAATAAATCCTTCATATTTCTCACCTGCATCATATAGAATATTTTCTAATATTGATAAAGAACATCCATGGAATCAACTTGCTGATGACGTTTATACGATTATTAATAAAGTAGTTTCCTTACACACTTTTGATAATAATACATATTTATTACCAGACTGGTTTATCGTCACAACTAACGAAAACTATTTAAAAGCTGATGATAACAAAAGTGATGTTTATGGATTTGACGCATTTCGCTTAAACATACGATTATCGTGGGATGCGCAATGGTATGAAAACTCAAATGCAAAAATATATTTACAAAAGATTTCTTCTTTTTATAAAAACACAATTGAAAAAGATAAAAAACTATATGCTGTTTATAAATTGAATGGAGATAAATATGTTGACTATAGTAGTTTGAGTACAGAGAGCGGTGCATTATTTTCTACATATTTTGACAATAAAGAAATAGCTAGAAATATTTATGAAAATAGATTTGCTTCAAGTTTAATTGATGAAAAATATTGGGGTAATGAAAATGACTATTATTCTCAAAATTGGGCTTGGTTTACGACAGCCTTCTATTCTGCAAAAATGATTAATTTATGGAATTGAATTTTTTAGTAAATAAATTATCTTCTTTTCTTATGCTTTTGTCCCCACATAGCCATAGCTTTTAAAACTGGCTCAAGCGTTTTACCATATTTAGTAATAGAATATTCAACTTTTGGCGGCACTTCTGGATAGACTACTCGTTTGATTAATCCATCTTTTTCTAATTCACGTAATTGTTGTGTTAACATCTTTTGCGTGATACCATTTATCAAGCGTCCTAACTCATTGAAACGTACTGTTTCCTTCGATAAATACCACAAAATTACAGGTTTCCATTTTCCTCCAATAACATCTAATGTTGTATGAACTGGAGATGATGTTGAATCACAACTCATAGTATACTATTAAAAAGGATAGTATAGCACAAAATAGTATGTACAAGTAAAAAGAATTGTATAAACACATCATCAAGTATGAATTTTTTTTTCAATATTATCTATGGATTACGTAAAAATACAGTCTTAAAATAATAGATAAAACACTGATGTTGAGAAAATAAGGTTATTAAGGCAAAAATATGGTGTATACATAATATATATTTATTGTATAATCGCCTAAATAATAAGATTCCTATGAGTAATTTATCCAATGCGGATGTAATTAAAAATCTTCACCGGAGTCGTATGGCAAATCCTACAATAGTTAAATACATTGCCCTCAAAGAAATACGCTCTCGCAAAAAGAAAAAAATTGCAATCGAAAAAATTAAAATAAAAAAAAGAATAAATATAATTAGAAATATATTTTTGTCTGTTATCTTTGTCTTATTATTAATAGCTCTTGTCTTTCTAGTTTATATAGCATCTTTGATAAGTGAAGTCTCAAAAGATATTATAAAGATTGATCCATCTTCTCCTTTTGAAAATGTGGCTAAATACGGAGATAGTATTATTTATTCATCTGATGGTATTGAACTGCGAAGATTGTCAGGTTTCGAAAGTAAAGAATTTATAAAAATTGATGAAATTCCAAATCATGTTAAAGCCGCATTTATAGCAGCTGAGGATAAGACTTTTTATGATAATAAAGGCATTAATATTGGTTCATTATTTCGTGCCTTTTTAACAACACTTTTTTCTAAAAATGTTTATCAAGGAGGAAGTACTATAACGCAACAAGTTGTGAAGGTGAATTTAATCGGTGATAAAAAAGATTTAAAAAGAAAAATTAAAGAAATTATTTTATCGGCTCAAATTGCTCAAAGATATTCCAAAGATGAGATTTTGCAATTATATTTAAACACAATATCATTCGGGAGTAACTTCGTGGGAATAAAACGTGCCTCCAACGCTTATTTCAATAAAGATCCAAAAGATTTAACTTATGGCGAAGCTGCATTATTAGCAGGAATTCCAAATGAACCAGCTCGACTTGCACCAGAGCCTTATAATTCTGATAAAAATACTGACGATATTTTACCAGACGGTACCGTCATAAAAGCTAATATTAGAAGACAAAGAGATATTTTATCTAGGATGGATGAAATTTATGAAAATTTAAATGAATTTCATAATTTTAAATTAGATCAAGTAAAAATAAAATCTGCTTTAATTGAACCCATCATATACAATATGCCGAAAACAGCTGATAAAGCTCCACATTTCGTGAAGAACGGAGGTGTTGTATACGAGGAATTAAAATCTATTTTTAAAGAAAAGGAAAATCCAGATTTATATATAAGTACAGGTGGTCTACGTGTTTATACTACGCTTGATTATGATATGCAGCAAAAGGCAGAAAAATATGTTTCGCTTATAGACGATGATAATGAAAATGTTGCGTCAATATGTCCATATTGTGGAAATAATTCACGCTGGGGAACATTTGGTGCAAAAAATGCATCTATGATATCAGTGAATACCAAAACAGGAGCGGTTATGGCATATGTTGGTTCGAAAGATTTCAATGCTGATGATGGAGCTTTTATTAATGGCCAAGTTGATGTGCTTCAAAGACCAGTTTCTCAGGGATCTTCTATGAAACCATTTACATATCTAAATGCATTTATAAATAGAGGATTTTCTCCTAGTACTGTATGGGCTAATTTCCCTATCGATATGGGAGGTGGTTATATACCTCGTAATTTTTCAATTGGCGATAAACCTGCAGTGTCTGTTTCTTCAGAGTGGGCATTGAATAATTCATTAAATATTCCTGCTGTTCAAACATTAATGGCTGGGGGTGTAGATAATTATAAAATATTGATGAAATCATTAGGCTATAAAGAACCTGAGCTTGAAGAGATTGATAAGGCAGGTATAACAGCCACTTTAGGAGCTGCAGTAGTTCCTCCATATAGTCATGCTCAAGCTTATCAAACATTAGCTAATGGTGGCGTAAAAAAAGATTTTTATACTATTCAAAGAATCACTGATAGAGAAGGAAATATTATATATGAAAAACAAGATAATCCTGGAATTCGAGTAATAGATGAACAACATGATTGGCTTGTCTTACAAATACTGCAAAAGTACACTACAGTTCAGCAAATTAGACGAGAAGGTTATGATGCGGCAGGTAAAACTGGTACAAATGATTTTGGAATTAATGGGTTGCCAACATCAATTGTTTTTTGGGGATTTACACCAGATCTAGTAACTGGAGTTTGGGCTGGTAATAGTAATAATCAACCTTTGAAAACATATGCAGTGGGTGAAAAACTTGGGCAAGTTTTGTGGACTCCATATATGAGAGAAGTTCTTCCAAAATTTAAAAACAATAATTTTAACATGCCCTCAGGTATTGTGAGCAGGATTGTATGCTCAGATACAGGATTTCTTGCAACGTCAAATTCAAGTTGTCCACGATCTAGTGCATTATTTGTTGATGGCGAATTTCCAAAAGTTGATAATAATCATAATACAATTATGGTAGTTGATTGTAATGGCTCTATTAAATTAGCATCGGCAAAGGATATTCAAGATAAAAAAGCATATCCTATATATTCAGTTCGATATGAAACCAATACTGGTAATCCATGGATACAATCTCAAATAGATAATTTTGCAGGGAAATCAATACCAAATTTTAGTCCTGGTTACTGCACTCCATAAATCTTCACATCTTCTTTATATCCTTTGTTTTATAACAATTACAACATAAAATTATTTTTTAATAAAAAAAATTATGAATATTCAATTAAATTTTAATGATGCTGATATAGAAATACTTTCGAGAAGGCTTGTTTCAGAAAGTCAAAGAAATTTTGACATCATTCAAAACATTAGAAAGATTACTTGTAATATTGATAAAAATATACAAAATATTGAGAAGAAATAATTTTTTTACAGTAATTTTTGTTATACTATTAGACAGTATAATATATTATGTCAAAAGATATTCTTTCACTCGATGAAATAAAAAATTTAAGAAAACCAGTTACAGATACTTATAAAGTTCATAAGTATAGTCTTAGTAATGTCCAAAAGTTTGCAATATGGATTACAGAAAGCGTTGGCACAATGGGCTTTTTCTTTATTATTGCAGTATGGACACTATCTTGGCTTGGTTGGAATACATTGGGGCCTTCAGATTTAAGATTCGACCCATTTCCAGCATTTGTCTTGTGGCTATTTTTATCAAATATGATTCAATTGTCTTTACTTCCTTTAATTATGGTTGGACAAAATCTGCAAAGTAAATATGCGGAAAGAAGATCCGAGGATGAATACCATGTTAATTTAAAAGTAGAAAGAGAAGTTGAAACTATTATTGCTCATCTAGAAAATCAGGAAAAATTAATTGACAAAATTCTTCAGTCTATAGAATCAAAAACGAAATCATAAAACACCATTTTATATGGGCAATAATTTCTCGTTATTGAGATAAAACTTCTTAAATATTGCGAGCCTTCTTTCTGCAATATTAACATTCTCATACACGGATAATGATTAGCAACAAAGGTTCTTTTGTTAATAAGATATTTAATAATATATTTTGTAAATTACACTATCCATTTTTTTCTCTATGATTTATAATGATTTATCCTCAAAAATACATGAAGATAAAAGATCTCCCCAAACACATGCGTCCCAGAGAAAAACTTATATCCAAAGGTGTTGCTAATTTAACAGATGCGGAATTATTGGCAATACTGATTAGAACAGGTCGTAAAGGTTTTAGTTCAATGGATATAGCAAAGACTTTATTGCAAAAATATCCCAAAAAGCAACTATTAAACCTTACATATGAAGATTATTTGAAAATTATGGGTATAGATTCTTCCAAAGCGTGCACTATTTTATCCGCTATTGAATTATCAAAACGAATATTTATTAAGCCAGATCCAATTATTCCGATAATTGAAAATACAGAAGATGTATTAGCTCTATTGATTGGAATGTCAGAATATAGGAAGGAACATTTAATTGCACTTTATTTAAACGCTAGAAATCAGGTCATTCACAAAGAAATTGTATCTGTTGGAACTATAAATATGAGTGTAATACATCCTAGAGAAGTTTTTGAACCAGCTGTTAGCAAGCTTGCTGTGCAAATAATATTGGCACACAATCATCCAACGGGTGATGTTACTCCATCTGATACAGATATTGAAACTACAAATCAATTAATTCAGGCAGGAACAATATTAGGAATTGATATTATAGATCATATAATTGTAGGTGAAAACAAATATTACAGCTTTAAAGAACAAGACTTAATATAACCACATGCTATTCAGGAAGGTACTTTTTAATGATCTATATTTTGATTAAATACATTAATCCCATGGCATATATTAAAGGGCTTTTTACAAGATTAAGGATTCCACTGGCAAACGCCATTGTTATTACTACAAATATTTTGTTTACTCGTCTCTTCACCACAAGTTCCATCACAGCAAATAGCGATCTTTCCTGAACATTTATTAATATTTACGGCAGGTTTTACCAATACGGACTTCTCTCTTTGTTGAGTCGGGGCTGTAGTTTCTATAATTGGTGAACTTATAGGTGTCTTTGTTATTTCTTGTGTCGGTGTTGGTATTTGAGTAGTAGGCTCTAGTTTAGTTTCTTCAGCTTTATAAATGTTGTTTTTTGATATTACGGTATTATCAGCATTTTGTTTAGGTGTTATAGAATAATAAATTTGTTCAATATTTAATTTTCCTTCAGGGATTTCTACAAAACAATATGCTAATAAGGTATTTATTGTAATAGCAAGTAAAATAATAGTAATATTTGTAAAAGTTCTTATCGTCGAAGATGAAATCTCCTTTGAAATAAGGAAAATACCGATATAACCGATTATTATTGGCAAGAAAACAAGCGTTATAGGCATAAAAAGGACAATAACGATAATTTTTAACCAAAGAGGGAGTACGAAAAAAGCTAATTTTAGCTCATGCATATAAAATTAAAAAAAACTTAAGAGCAGTGATGCGTATTATAACATAAATGTGGGTAAATAACCTTTAAATCTTAAAAAGATATTGACAGACGCTCTTAATGGCGGCTGTCGTTCCTATTATCGTAACATTAATTTCCTTGAGGTAGAAAAAAGTAAAACTGGTTTTTAAGCTAAATTCATAATGAATTTTATCAATTCTTCAGTATTAGAGGTCACAATAAAGACTTCTTGTGTTGCTCTTTCTGATTTTGCAAGACATTTTATTCCAGTATCTGTTTTTGTTTTATATTCCAAAACACATTTGGGATAACTACCAGATATTGGTTTAATCCTTCCTGGCACTATGGATTTTACATAATCTAGTTCTGCTATTTTCTCCAATATGGGAATAATTCCTTTTATAGTGCTATGTTCTCTTTTTACATTGTTACGTCTGTAATGCATGGTATTTCAAAATCTATTAACATTATACAATTATGTCCTGATAAAGCGTACATTATCTGGGGACTACTGAAAAAGTCATTATAGGTGTAAAATGGCACGATGGCGTTTTTTTATGCAAACATATAATTTTTTATTCAAATCATACAGGGATAATATTAATACTATTGATGGTATTATAGAAGCCTCTGAAAGTCTCAATCAGGAAATTGAAAATACTGACCTATCGGGTCTTTCTTCGTTTAATAAAACATTTATTATTATTCTTAAAAATATTAAAAAGAAAGCTTTGTCAGGAGCATTTATAGAATTTTCGCAAATCGAATATTTCTTTGTCCGATCCGCAGATTATTATTTTTATTCATTAAAAAATTATGTAACTGGGTTAAAGTGTTCTAGACCATGGAAAATATTTTTTGATAAGTGTAAAAAAAGTACATCTCCTTCCTTCATAAATTTAATTCTAGGAATGAATGCACATATTAATAGCGATTATATTTATACATTAAATGATGTTCACAAAGATGGTTCATTCTTAACAGATTATGAAAAAGTTAATGATATTATTAGTGAGAGTATTAATGAGATTGTTCTTCAGACTGCGGATAAAGATATTATAGAAAATGATTATTCGAAAAAAACAAATATTTCATATTCTCTATTCTTTAACATTATTGTAAAGAGATGGCGTGCAGAAGCTTGGAAAAATTATCTAAATTATAAAAAAAAGCTAATTGGTGAAAAAGACATTGAGTCTAGTGCAGAAAATACTGCAATGAATATCTGTCACATTACTCATTTTAGTAATTTATGGGAAGTCTTGAAACTACCAAAAATAAAGATTTTCAATAATTCTATTCGTTCGTCACAAGTTAGTTAATCTCTTTTCTTTTTACATTGCAACAGTTATTATGTCACAAATAATCGTCAGTATTTGAGATAAAAAAATGAAAAAATTTAAACGTATTTTTAAAATACTCGGACCTGGTGTTATTACAGGTGCTGCTGATGATGATCCTTCTGGCATAGCAACATATTCTCAAACTGGTGCTAAATATGGCTTTAACCTCCTCTGGACAGCATTATTTATGCTGCCAATGATGTATGTTATTCAAGAAATGTCTGCAAGAATTGGTATAGTAACAGGACAAGGAATAGCAAAGAATATAAAACAACACTATTCGAAATATTTACTGTATTTCATGGTTTCGCTTCTAGTAATAGCAAATGTTATAAATCTTGGAACCGATCTTGGTGCTATGGCTGCTGCTGCTCAACTACTTGTGCCTATGGATACTAGGTTTTTATTATTGTCGTTTACGCTGATAATATTATTCTTAGAAATATTTATGCCATATAGACAGTATGCAAAGATTTTGAAATGGCTAACACTTTCTTTGTTTGCATATATCTTAACAGGTTTATTTGTTCAAAATGATTGGGGGCAATTATTAATTGAATCTATTACACCAAAAATAAATTTTACTTATGAATATTTATTCCTGATAGTAGGTATTTTAGGTACTACGATTTCGCCATACATGATGTTCTGGCAAGCTAATGAGGAAGTTGAGGAAGAAATTAAGGGAAAACTTTCCATGAATAAAAAAGGTATGCCACGTATTAATATAAAATACATTGGCAAAATGAGAATCGATACATTTATTGGTATGTTATTTTCTGAAGTTACTACTTGGTTTATTATAGTTACGACTGCTGCAACATTAAATAAAAATGGGATTACAGATATTCAAACTGCAGCACAGGCGGCTCAGGCATTGGAACCTTTGGTCCAAACTTTTCCATATTCTGGCGAAGTAGCTAGAATTTTATTTGCACTAGGTATTATTGGAACTGGACTCCTTGCAGTACCAATTTTTGCCGGTGGTGCTTCTTATGCTGTTTGTGAAGTTTTTAATTTAAATGAAGGCTTGAATAAAAAATTTACTCAAGCTCGCGCTTTTTATTTAATAATCTTAATATCAACACTAGTTGGCTTAGTTATTAACTTTATTGGTATTAATCCTATGCAGGCTCTTGTATATACCGCTGTATTGAATGGAATAATTTCAGTGCCATTAATTGGTATGATTCTTTTAATCACGAATAACAAAAAGATAATGGGAAAATATACAAATGGAAAATTCACGAATATTATTGGAATTATAACTTTCTCCGTTATGGCACTTGCTGCATTAGGAATATTTTTAACATTTTTTAATAAATAATATTAAACATTATTCACTATTATTCACAAAAAACTTTATATTAATTAATAGGTAATTGGAATTAAAACAATATAATGGTAGTATTTTCATATATTATAAAATAATATGCCTGAAATTGAAATCCAACCACAACCAAATCTTACTCCTGTTGTACCATCCAATAAGAATAAAATATTAATTATTATTTTATCAATTGTTACAATCGTTTTATTGGTTGTTATATCCATATTATTGTTTTTATTATTAAGTAAAAATAATGGTTCATCAGATAAACAAACGTCGTTAGTCACAAATACACCAATTGCAACTGCCACTAAAGGTGTTACTGAAACAGTAAAACAAATTGTTGCTTCTGCATCACCCTCTTCTCCATCTGTTACAGCAACCGCAAAGTTAGCAAAAGTTTCTGTATATTTTTCCAAAGAAGGTTCTGAATATAAGGTCTTTCCTGTAGATAGATATACAGAGAGAGTGGATGTAGCTGCTTTCTCTATGGAACAATATATTTCTGGTCCAACGGCTGCTGAAAAAGCACAAGGATACACTAATAATATAAATTTATCTGGGACTTCTGATTGTTCTGGAAAAGATTTTACAATAACTATTACCAATGGCAAAGCAGTTTTCCGTCTTTGCCGAGAGATTTCGTTAGTTGGCATTGGTACTGATGCCTTGTTGTCAATGGCTATTGAGTCAAATCTGAAGCAGTTTTCTAGTGTTACTTCAGTCGTAATCTTGAATAAAAGCAACAATTGTTTATTCGACTATAGCGGTTTGAACCAATGCGGCCAATAAAATTTAAATAAATACTGTCCCCCTCTATACATATATGTATATGGTATTTATTTTCTATGACAAAACACAATATTTCATCAATATTTTTAATATTTTTATTGATTTCAACAATAATTTTATCAGTAATTCGAAGTGTAGAAGCTCAAAATATCGAAGTATATTCTGAATCTTTAACCGCCATTTCAAGAATTACATATAATGAAAACAACATAATTCAAAAGAAAGATCCAGAAATAAAGGTCGTTGCCTTTGATTCGCTAAAAATGCCTATACTCATGTATCACCATATTAGAGATTATAATAATTCAAAAGATCCCATTGGGACAGGATTGTCTGTATCTCCGGCTAATTTTGAAAGAAATATAAAAGAATTAATAGCCTCTGGTTATACAACGATATCCTTTAATGAATTGATTCAGCATGTTCAAAAAGGTGCTCCACTTCCAACCAAACCGATAATTATTTCATTTGATGATGGTTATGACAATAATTACATTAATGCTTATCCAATAATGAAAAAATATAATCAAAAAGGATCTTTTGCAATAATTACTGGATATGTCGGTAATCCTGGCTATATGAGTTGGGATAATATTAAAGAGTTAAAGAATAATGGTAATGAAATTATATCGCATACTGTAAGCCATGCAGATCTTTCTACTTTATCTGAAGAATCTTTGAAAAACCAATTAGGACAGTCGAAAAAAGACTTAGATACTATACTTGGGCAAAATACTGAGACTTTAATCTACCCTTGTGGTAAGTATAATCAATTGGTAGAAAAAATAGCTTTAGAAAGCGGTTATAAATTAGCCAGAACTACTAAATATGGAACTGAAATTACAAAAAATAATCTTTTCGAATTATCTACAGTTAGGATGACTAATTCAAGTAGTTTGTAATTTACGAGCTATGAAGAATTTTATGTTTTATTTTATCTAAATTCTTTTCTGCCAATTCTGCTAAATTTCTACCTGTCTTTGCATCATTATCTAATGCTGAAAAAGGCACGTCTACAGCTGGTCCATCTGGTTTGTTGATTGATGCTGGTATAACCGTAAAATGTCCGTATTTTTGGTTTATATTATCAAGTGCTTTTTGTAAATTATCTTTTCTTTCTGTTTCATCAAATAGATCTTGATCTTTTTGGCGGGATAGGTTGGTTGCAGCAATACAAACAAATTTAGAAACATAATTATTCGGAATGTTTTTTATTACACTATGAAAAATATCCAGTGTATTATTGGTATATGATGGTAATTTTTGATCATAAGAGAAACAGTTAAAAGATTTATCTTTGATTAAAAAAGAAATGTTTTTGCAGAATAAGCCTTTGATCCGTAATCTTAAGCTGACTTTTTCGCATAATTTATATATGCTTGATCGAAGAGCACTTCCAGATTTATTTTCAGTGAATGTCTCGCTATTAGATAAACTTTTGGGATCTTCAAAAAATGCACCAGTATCCACAGGATGGTAATCTAGACCTCTAGATGCAAGGTAAAGAAAACGTCCTTCTACATTTCCAAATTCTCTTTTCAAAATAGAAAAATGAGTATTCCGTAGTTCGGCAAATGTATTGATATTTATAAATTGCAAATGCTCCAAAGTCCTTCTTCCTATGCCGCAAATATCATCAAGTGGGAATTGATCTAGTACATTTATGTAATTATCTGGTTGTAGATATACGAGTCCATTGGGTTTCTTCATATCAGAACCAAACTTTGCCATTAGTTTATTATCTGCGATACCTATAGAACACGTAATTACATCACCTAGTCTTTCTTTTAACTCCAATTTCAATCTATACGCAATATCGACAGGATTCATGCCTATTTTTATCCAATATGAATTTGTCATATCCAAAAATGCTTCGTCTATGGAAAATGGTTCTATAACAGGTGAAAAATCATTGAAAATTTCTAGTATTTTTCCTGTAATAAAAACATAATTTTCAAATTCAGGTGGAAAAAATATAATATTTGGGCATAGTTTAGTTGCTTCATTTTTATGCATTCCAGTTTTTACGCCATATCTTTTGGCTTCTTTGGATGCTGCAATTACGAACGTTCCTTTCCCTTTGCCCATAACTCCTATTGGTTTATTTCTTAACTCTTCGTGAAAGTGCTGTGCTACAGAGGCAAAATATGAATTCATATCCACGTGAAATATAACACGCGGTTTTGTACTCATGATACATTAAAGCGTATCACATGTTTTACCAAACCATAAATTTGAAAGGTATCATTATCTTTCACCTGTTCTGGTGAAAAAGATGGATTGAGCGAAAAAAGAACGATGTTATCACCTGTTTTTAATATTTTCTTTATTTTTGGCATTTCATTATGGACTATTATTGCAATTTGATTATTCTCTACATCCATTTGTTTTTTGGCTATTACTAAGTCTTTTTCATAAATTTGCGGTTCCATCGATTCTCCTCTTGCCTTAACACAGAAAAAATCATCAGAATTACCCATTCCAAACATCTTTGATGAAATTATTACTTTATCAAAGATATTATCTTGTGCCAAAAGACCACTTGGTCCACATTGTGCAAATCCAAATACATTTAAATAGACAGCATTTTCGACGGGATCTTTTAAAACCTCAATTTCTTGTGCATTTTGAGGGTTTTTTCTGAGATATCCTTTTTTCTCAAGCTGTTTTATATGGTGAGCTACATTTTGATGATTTTTTTCACCTATCAATATGGCAATTTCTCGTAACGATAAAGGATCTTGATATCCTTTTTTTATTAAATCATATATTTTTTGTTGTATTGGATGAAGTATATCTGCCATACATAGTTAATTTAATATTTACTTGAATGTCTAAATATATATTAGACGGGGCTCGCCTGTCAATGGCTTGGCAAGAAAGCTTGGGTAGTATAATGAATCTGTCCGAGAGAGTGCCAAAGCTATATATATGAGGTATAATTATTGTTTGCAAATTATATGTTTGAAAACAATAATTAATAAAATATTATGATATGCAGAGTGTCTTTATATAAAAAGGTATAATCTTTAGATCGGGGCGCTTATATATAAATTTATTATTCCAAAGTGGATTTTGAAAAAGAATTACAACTTATAGAAAAGTCTAAAGAAGATATTCATTATTTTGATGAAGTATATAGGTATTATTTTCCAAAAATATTTGGCTATTGTTTAAATAGATTGGCTAATAAAGAATTGGCAGAAGATATTACAAGCGAAGTGTTTTTGAAAGTAACTCGAGATTTGAGTAAATACAAGCTTCAAGAAAATATTCGTTTTGGTTCATGGTTATACAGAGTTGCGCATAACCTAATTATTGATTTTTATAGAAAAAATAAAAAATATCACTATGTTTCTTCCAATGAGGACGATGAAATTATTGATGAAAAAACAAATACAGAGAAACAAGCGTATATTACAGAATCCCAAAAAATGATTGCTGAAGTCATGAAAAAACTTAAACCTAGATACCAAGAAGTAATTAGTTTAAAATATTTTATGGAAAGAGATAACGAAGAGATAGCAGAAATTCTTGGAATGACTAAATCGAATGTAGCGTTACTTACTCACAGAGCCTTAAAATCCTTCAGGGACAAGTATAATAAAAATTTCCCTGGTATTGAAATATTCGATATGACTTAACGTTATAATACTGAAATGACAGAAAAAAATAAACAAAAATATAATATAACAGCAGAAAAATTGCTTAAGTCTGCAAGGATTGAAGAAAAAGACTGTATGGAGTTTATGTCCGGAGGTTTTGAAGATTCACTACTAAATAAAATACATATACAAAGTATTAACTTAAATACAGAAGCCTCCATACTAAGAAAAATAGTTTGCTTATACAAAAATAAAAATTTCTTATACGGAACTATTGCTATTTCTTTTATGTTCTTTTTTTTACTTTTAGCTGTTTCTATATTATTATTATTACCAAATAAAGAAAGTCCAAAAGGTAATCTAGATAATAATACGACAGCTAGTTTAGAATATGTTGAAGGGGAAGTTGAAAGAAAACAATTAGATGGGGCTTGGTTAAAACTTGATGAACAATCAACGCTTGCGGAAGGTGATACTTTAAGAGTTAATGGAAAAGGAAAGGCTGTGGTGAGACTCGGTGAAGGTAGTTCTTTGCGTCTTGGCGATGATACTGAATTAGAAATAACATCTTTGAATCCTCATGATCTAATCTTTACTAATAATACAGGGGAAATATATTCTAGAGTAATAAAGCTAGATCGAAGTTTTCAAGTCAAAAGTAATGATATAAGTTATATTTCCTTGGGAACTGCATATTTAACAATAAATAGAGTTGGTAAAAAAGGCGTTGAGGTCTATGATAATGTCGTAAATATATCGGGAAAACCATTAAATAGTGAAGTTTCTGTAGATCAAGGCAATAAATATTATTTTGAAAATAACGATGATCAAACAGCAATTGGTATTATAGATCCTATTTCATCAGAAGAAATGTTAAAGAATAATTTTGTAGTATGGAATAAGCAAGAGGATGAACAAAATCCGAATTATAATAAAAATATGGGTGTTTTGGTTAACATATCCGTTCCTACATTAACAATAAGTTCACCCTCAAATAATACTATTACGAATGAAGATAATATTGTCATTAAAGGTAGCACTGATATAAATACAAAAATATATATTAATAATAATGAAATTGCTACTAAAAATGGATATTTTGAATTCTCAGTGACATTACATGATGGAAATAACATAATTTTAGTAGAAGCCGTTTCAGATCAGAATCATAAAACAATTAAGAATATATATGTAACTAAATCGCCAAAAATAACAGACGTTATTAATCCTACTATTAAGAGTCGAATTATAATGTCGTCACCTTCTCCAACACCTAGTATTACAAAGAAAGTTACCCCAACACCTAAGCCCACTTCAACACCGATACCGAATTTGGGAACGTTAACTTTAGTAGTAACAAAATCATCAGATGGTTTAAATTTTGAATGGAGTGTATATGGTGCAAATGTAAGTAAAGGATATAAAGTATTATTAGATTCCAAACCATCACCAGTTTATCCTGGTAGTAATTTCATATATCTTGACGATGGTGATTTAAGAAGTTATAAATGGTTGGTTTCTGATGGTAAGGTCTACTATGCTAGGATTTGTCAGTATATTGGTAATAAATGTGGTATATATAGCAATACTGTTACAATTACAGCACCAATTCTAACGCCAACGCCTACGCCGTTACCTACGGCTACAGTAGTTCCATCATCGATAACCTTGAATTATGATGGTTTTACTAATGTTAAATGGTCATTCAATGGTGAAAAACCAAATTCATTTAAAGTGTTGTGGTCAAAAAATCCTAATCCAGAAGATCCGTATAGATTAGGAGATTATGGTGTTTATATAACTGATACCGATCTTTTGTCGGCAAATCTTTCACCATTATCTGGAGTAGGTGTTTATTATGTCAGAATTATTGGTTTCTACCATGACGGTATTTCAATATACTCTAATTCAATAGTTGTAGATTTATAGTTTCTTCCAAGTAAAGTATAAATTTTTCACTAAAGAAAAAAACACCACCAACTTTCGCTGGGGTGTTTTTTATTAATAATATTGTCTCTTATACTATAAACTAAGTGAGGAATAGAACAATTTATTTCTTTACTATTCTATCTTTTCCCATGAATGGAATTAGTACTTCAGGAACGAGCACAGAGCCGTCACTTTGTTGATAATTTTCAATGATAGCAATCAATATTCTGTCAGAAACACCTGTATCGTTTACCGTATGGCATAATTTTCTATTACCATCTTTATCAATATATTTCATGTTCATTCTTCTAGCTTGAAAATCAGTAGCATTTGTATCAGTACCTACTTCCATAAAAGTTTTTTGCCCAGGCAACCATACTTCTGGATCTGCTTGTCTAGCTGAAGCAGCATAACCACTATCTCCAGTACATTTTTCTACAATATGGTATGGTAGTTTTAAACTTTGTAATATCCAGTGATTAACATTCAATAATTCATTATAAATATCGCTGCTCTGGTCTTGAGTGCAAATTATATCCATTTCTAATTTATCGAATTGGTGAACTCTTTTTATTCCGCGAACATCTTTGCCCCAGCTTCCTACTTCAGATCTAAAACACGGAGTTATAGCAACCATTTTTAATGGTAAATCTTCTTCTTTAAAAACTCTATCAATTCCATAAGCAAAATTTGAAGGTTCACTGCTTCCAACTAAAAATAATGAATCTTTATCTTCAAGAAATTCATTTTTTATTTCATATACTTGATCTCTTCCTTCAGGAAAATGACTTGTACCAAAAAGAACTTTTTCTTTAACCAACAAAGGTGGATTAACTGGAGTAAAATCTTTTGTATACAAATGGTTCATTATATAGGCATGAACAGCTTTTTGAAGTCTTACTATATCGCCCATTAGATAAACGAATCTAGTCCCTGCAATTTTTGCACCTTGTGCCACATCGGCCATTCCTAAATCTTCCAGTATATCGATATGATGTTTTGGTGTAAATTCTTTATCAGCATAAAGTAGGTTATCAGGCATATATTTAGCTGAATCCATATTTTCACCAAGTTTATTTTTATCAATCTCACCAGTATCTGGTCTCCATGCAAATATTTCAGGATTTTCCGTATCGTCTTTTCCGACTTTTATATCGTCAAAAGGAACATTTGGAAACCATGCTGCAATTTCATTCCATTCGTTTTCAACTTCAGTAAGTTTATTTCTTAATTCCTGTTCTTTTTGTTTTAATGCTTTTCCTTCTTCTTTTAAATCATCAGTAATATTTCCACCAGATAATTGTTTGGCTATCTCATTTCTTCTTCTGTTAGCCTCTTCAAGTTGGTTTGATAAGTCAGTTCTAGTTTTATCTAGTTCAAGCCATTTTTCAACATTTGCTTTTTCTGGATTTGTTCCTTTATTTTTAACAATTGTTTTTATTTGTTCTGGATTTTCTCTTATAAATTTTGGATCTAACATGGTAGTTGGTTTAATAGGTGTAGGTTAAGTAGGTTAAGTAGGTTAAGTAGGTTAAGTAGGTTAAGTAAGTTAAGTAAGTTTAATAAGTTGATTAGGTTTAAATTTATTACTTCTTTATAATTAACAAAAGTAAAAAACCCTTTTTACAAAACATTATTACTGCTCTGTAAAAAGGGTCCTATGGTTTTTTCAATGTATTTCGCAATACAAATTCAAGACGGTGCCACCTTTAATTTCACTTTTAGTCGATATTTAGTTGTCGGAAAGTATCTTTCAACGCTCACAGTATCCGTTGTTGCTTAAATGAATAATATCACTAATATTAAATATTGCAAGATCTTGTCAATTTATGTACCATTTACAGTAAAATAAAAATATGAAAGATCTTCAACCAGTTATTAAAAAAACACTAGAAATATATAGTTTAATAATAAAGAAATTAAGTAGTGATAAAGCACACTTAGTACTAATTTTGCTAATAATATTAGTAGGTGGTTTTTTCAGATTTTACAATTTGAATTGGGATAATGGACTTAGTTATCATCCAGATGAACTAAATGTGATGATTTCTGCCAATAAAGTGAATATACCCGATAAATTAGATCCAGATTTTTTTGCATACGGTGGTTTTCCAATTTATTTATATAAGGGAACAGCACAAGTAGTTTCTACTGTTACGAATGATATAACATGGAAAACTGATATTGCAAAAGTAAATATCATTGGAAGAACATATTCGGCGATTTTTTCTACATTAACTATTATTTTAATATATTTATTTACACGCAAAGTATTTAATAAACGTGCTGCTTTATTTGCTGCATTATTAGCTTCTTTTTGCGTGGGATTTATCCAAGATGCACATTATTCAGTTACAGAAAGCATGCTAGTTTTCTTTTTAATGCTGATTTCATTAATATCAGTTGATTTAATCAAAGGCAATAAAACGTATTTGTGGTGTATCATGGCGCTTGTTTGTGGACTCGCCATTGGTTCAAAAACAGCTTCCATAGCATTTTTATCTATACCTGGTACTGTATGGTTAATAAATTTTTTTAAAAATAGAAAAAATAAATTAGCTTTAATCCATCATTTTATCAAAGGTCTAGGTTTTCTTTTTGTAACCGCAGTGATCGCTTTTGCTGTGTCGCCATATACTTTGATTGGACTTGAGAGATTCCAATCGTCAATGACGTATGAAGGTGGTGTGGTTGCAGGTACTGTTAAAGTACCTTATACATGGCAATTTTTTGATACACTACCATATGTATATCCATTCACTAATATGATGTGGCATACTAGTATTATTCTTCCTATAGTTGGTTTCATCGCTATATTACTTTGTCTTTTTTTAATAATTAAAAAGAAAGAGACTATTTATATTTTTCCGTTGATAATATTTAGTATCCTCTATTTCGTATATACGGGGGGGTGGTATGCGAAATTTATTAGGTATATGTTGCCAATGTTGCCGATTATTATAATATTATCTGCATGGTTAATAGATAAATTAATATCATCAATAAAATTCAAAAAGGTTGGTAAGATATTATTGCTTTTGGTAGTTTCGTTCTCCATTATATGGGTTATTGCTTTTATGTCTATTTACACGACACCTCAAACAAGATTTACCGCATCAGAATGGATTTATAATAATATTCCCTCTGGGAGTGTTGTTTTGAAAGAACATTGGGACTATTCCCTACCTCATGGTATTAAAGGGCTTCCCTCTAAGCAATATACTTTTTTGGAAATGAAAAATTATGATCCAGAAAATAGAATTAAGTTTGATACTATGTCAGATAATTTAGCTAGAGGGGACTATATGATTTTATCAAGTAAGAGACTTGTTAATTCTATAGGTCAACAACCAAAAATATATCCTTTGACTAGCAAATATTACACAAGATTATTTGAAGAACAGCTTGGATATACACTTGTACAAAAAATATCTTCATATCCTCATTTAGGACCGATAGAATTATCAGATGAAAAAGCTGAAGAGACCTTTGAAATATTTGATCATCCTACAGTATATATATTTAAAAACGACAAACATTATCCTAAAGACAAGTTATTTAATATCTTATATAACTGAAATGAGTAATATTAAAATTATAATGATTCCAGGAAATGGCGGAGGAACCTCCTCAATATCATGGTTTAATTATATTAAAGAACACATGTTTGTTTATGGAATTGAAGTTGTTATTAAGAATTTTCCAGATCCTGAATTAGCTCGTAAAGAATATTGGTTTCCATATTTAGATAAATTAGGTGTTGATGAAAATACTATTCTAATAGGTCATTCATCAGGAGCCGTAGCTGCTATGAAATATGCTGAAAGTCATCAAATATTAGGTTCTATACTAGTTTCAGCATGTTATACAGATCTTGGAATCGAAGAAGAAAGATTGAGTGGATACTATGATGATGAATGGAAATGGGATTTAATAAAGAATAATCAAAAATGGATTGCTCAATTTCATTCTACTGATGATCCATTTATCCCAATTGAAGAAGCCCGTTATATTCATAAAATGCTTGATACGGAGTATTATGAATATAATGATCAAGAACATTTTGGTATTTACAAGCCGAAACTTGATTTTCCAGAAATTATAGATATATTAAAAAAACGGCTTAATTTATAATGAAAAATTTATCAATAATTATTCCTGCGCATAACGAAGAAAATCGAATTGATGAAACTTTAAAATCATATACAGAATATTATAAAAACTCAGACATTCAAAATTATGAGATCTTAGTTATCTTAAATGGATGTACAGATAATACGGAAGCTGTAGTTAAAAAATATATACAATCCGATTTGAAAACTAGATATTTAGTTTATCCTGAAGCTATTGGTAAAGGTGGTGCAATTATGCGAGGATTTGAAAATTCTAGATTTGATAATATTGCCTATGTTGATGCCGATAATTCTATACGCCCTGAAATACTGAATAAATTATTTGATAAGATGATAGAGAAAAAAGTTGATTGTATAGCAGGATCTCGTTGGTTGAAAGGTGCAATAGTAAAAAAACAACCCATTATTAGAAGGATAACTAGTAGGGTTTTTAATTTAATAGTGAATATATATTTTCAATTGAATATTAAAGATACTCAATGTGGTGCAAAGATAATCACGAGAAAGGTTATGAATAGTATACTTTTTCAGTTATCAATTATGAATATGGCATTTGATGTAAATTTATTAGTTGAGGTAAAAAATAAAGGGTTTACAATATTGGAATATCCTATAGAATGGGAAGACAAACCACATTCAAAAGTTAAATTATCTCGTTCTTCATTCGCAATGTTCAAGGCAATTACTCAATTAAAATTTACAAATAATTAAAATGAAAAAAATACTTAATTCTTCGTTAATTAAATCAAAATATTTTTCATTATGGGTAATGTTTATCATAGTGATTATGGGAGGAATATTCAGATTTTATAATTTGGAATGGGATGGAGGCTATTTTTATCATCCTGATGAAATTACAGTTGCAAACATGGTTTCCAAAATTTCTATTCCAGATAAACTAGATCCTCAGTTTTATTCGTATAATTCTTTTGCTCCATATATGGATAGGGCTGTTGTACAAGTTGTTTCTGTGGTTACAAATGATCCAACTTGGCTAAGCGATATAGTCAAAATAACATTGATTGGTCGTGTTGTTTCAGCTACTTTATCTACCGCAACAATAATTCTTATATACATTTTAGCTAAAATGCTAAAAGGAAAAAGAATTGCATTAATATCTGCATTTATTGCGGCATGTTCTGTAATCTTTATTCAGCATGCTCATTACATAGTTACAGAAACAGCACTAATATTTTTTCTATTGTTAGTAATGATTTTTTCTATAAAAATTATAGAAAGTAATAAAAAAATGTATTGGCTATTAGCAGCTATTTTTTCAGGACTATCTATTGGAACGAAAATGACAGGTGCTTTTTTTCTGATAATTCCAGCATTAACTATCTTTGTTAAATTTATGGAAGATGTCAAAAGAGAGAGAAAACTTTTCACACATGGATTAAATTATATTATAGAAGGAATTTATTTTTTAGCTATAACATTTACATTTGCGTTTCTTTCTAGTCCATATTCGCTATTAAAATTTGATAAATTTATGGATGCTTTGAAATATGAAAACGGTATGGTATCAGGAACTATTCCTGTTCCTTATACTGTTCAATATTTTAATACAGAACCATTTTGGTATCAGTTTTATAATCTTAATTGGTCTTTAAGTTTCATTATACCAACGATTGGATTCATAGGTATTATTTGGTGGTTATTTTCTATCTTTATTAAAAAAGAAAAATATAAGGCCTTTCCAATACTATTATTTTGTATATTATTTTTTCTGTACATCGGAGTTCAATATACAAAGTTTATGAGATATACATTGCCGCTTGTACCAGTAATAATTATAGGTGCTGCATGGTTTACTGTAAAAATTACTGAATATATCAAAGATGTTCGACTCAAAATTATTCCTGTCTTTATTGTTCTTTTTATTCCCTTTATTTGGGCATTTATGTATATGTCGGTATACACGAATGAACATACTTGGAGGACAACCACAGAATGGGTTTATTATAATGTTCCTGCAGGAAGCAACATCGTTACTGAACATTGGGATTATTCCTTACCGCATGCCTTGCCGGGATTATTTCCTGGAAAATATAGATTTGCACAAGTGAAAGGATATGATGCTGAAACTGATCAAAAATACAGAGAGATGGCACTAACATTGTCAAAAGGAGATTACATGATAATTGCTAGTAAGAGATTGACTGATTCAATACCTAGAGAAGATGAAATTGCATATCCAATAATGTCAAAATATTATGATAAATTATTTAGCGGCAAATTAGGTTATACAGTTGTACAGCATATTACTTCATATCCACGTCTTGGCCCTTGGGAAATTAACGATAATGCTGCGGATGAATCATTTCAAGTTTATGATCATTCTCCTGTATATATTTTGAAAAATGAAGGTAAGATGACTCAAAATGATTTATTTAACATACTATATTTGGGGAAATGAAGGAGAAAGCCATAAAAATAAAAAATACTATTTTTACTTATGAATTCTTACGATTCTTTATCATATCAGCAACAGCTGTTTTAATAGATTTTTTAATTCTTAATTATCAAGTTTATGTATTGAAGTTTAATCCATTCTTTTTTGGATTATTTTCAACTGCAAACATAATATCTGCATCTATTAGTATTATATTTAATTTTGGTTTACAAAGAATATGGTCTTTTAATCATAAAGAAGGTAATATTCTGCATCAAGCATGGAAATTTTTATTTGTACATTCTATAAATCTTGTATTCTTCAATGGAATCTTATATGGAATGTTTTCAAATTTGGGTTTAATTCCTCCAGTTGCTAAAATAGTTTCAACGACATTCCAGATGTTTTGGAGCTTCGTTATGTACAAATATTTTGTATTCAAAAAAATAGATAATAAATAATATTATGGTTAAATCAAAAGTTGCAGTATTGAGAACTAAACCGGAAACAGTCCTTGCTGACTATAAAAAACTACTGCTCCTTGCAGGAGTTAATGAAACATTAGATAAAACAAAGACTACTATTTTAAAAGACAATATATCTTGGCATATGCCAATGCCTGCTGCAAATACGACTCCTTGGCAGTTAGAGGGGACAATTCAGAGTTTGAATGAAAATGGTTTTAACGATATTGTGGCTGTTCAAAACAAAACTGTTGTTACAGATGCCTTTCTTGGTGAAGATCTTAATAAATATGTTTCAATATTTAAAAAATATAAAATTCCTGTATTATTCAATTTCAAAATTGGTGAAAAAGAAGATATGAAATGGATAATATACAAACCAAAAGCAAAGATGCTTGTATTGGATAAAATATTTCCAGAAGGTATACGTATACCAGATTATTTTGTTGGAAAAAATATAGTTCATTTGCCAACAGTTAAATGTCACATTTATACAACTACTACAGGTGCTATTAAGAACGCATTTGGCGGATTATTAAGTACCAAACGACACTATACTCATTCCTTCATTCATGAAACCATAATCGATTTGCTAGCTATTCAAAAGGAAATTCATCCTGGTCTTTTTGCAGTAATGGATGGAACAATGGCAGGTAATGGACCTGGGCCTAGAACCATGACTCCGGAAGACAAAGGTATAATTCTTGCATCATCTGATCAAGTTGCGATAGACGCAGTTGCCGCTAAACTTATGGGATTTGATCCTATGGGGATTAAATATATTCAACTTGGTACGGAACTCGGTTTAGGTACAGGAATTATGGATGAAATTGAAATTGTTGGAGATATTGATGTTATGAAAGAAAATTGGCATTTTGAGGTTGGCAAAAATTTAGTAAAACGTGTTGGTGGAGATATGTTTTGGTTTGGACCATTGAAAAGTACCCAAAAATTATTTTTCCGAACACCTCTAGTTAAACTATTTATATTTGCGTCAGAAATTTATCACGATAAAATAATGTGGCCTAGAAAGTATAATAAGATTTATAAAACATGGATTAAGAAAAATAGATGGGGAAAGTTATTTAAAAATTATGAATAAAACATTTAGTATAATTGAAGAAATTAGAGTCCATCATTGGATAAAAAATTTGATAATCTTTTTTCCTATATTTTTTGGAGGAGCAATTTTTACTTCACAAAATTTATTTATATCTAGTTTAGTTTTTATTTTATTCTCTTTTACAGCTAGTATTGTTTACTTAATAAATGATATAAAAGATGTCGAAGAAGACCGACAACATCCATCAAAGAAAAATCGTCCACTAGCATCAGGTCAAATAAGCAATATGGAAGCGTATTTACTTATTTTATTCTTTTTTATTTCTGATGCTTTACTAAGTGTATATGTTTATAATTACAAAATCGTTTTAATACTTATTGCGTATTTAATAACAAATTTGTTATATACGTTTTATTTGAAAAAAATAGCGCTTTGGGACATTATATTCGTTTCTGGAATGTATTTATTTCGCTTATATAGTGGATCTGCTGCAACAGATATTTCAGTCTCTGGGTGGCTTTTTACAACGGTTTTTTTTGGATCGTTAATATTAATTATTTCCAAGAGATATTGTGAAATTAGAAATAATCAAACTAGATTTGTTTTAAAAAAGTATACACCAGAATTTCTACATTCATTATTATTAATTAGTCTTGGGATTACAATTACTGCATTTACTACTTATTCAATAAATTTAGGCTTATTACATATGCCTTCGATTGTGTTGTTTACGCTTATATTATTTAGATATTATTATATCGTTGAAACAGAATCAAAAGGTGAAAAACCTGAATTTATGTTTTTTTCGGATAAGCAGCTTTTTGCAATGGTAGTATTGTTTGTTTCGTATAGCGCTTTTCTAGTTTATGTTAGATAGGAAATTAAAAATTTCTGTAATATTTTTTTTCAGCTAAATCCATGATAGGTCTATCACTCATACTGTCAGTATAAACATATATTTTATAATTATTTATATCGTATAGTTTCTTCAATCTATCATACTTCTCTACTCCATAGCAGTTTTTTCCTATAAACAAACCAGTTAGTTTATCATTAGCGATTTCAGGGATTGTTCCAATAACTTTTTCAAAACCATTTCTTTCCGCCCATGGCGAAATCCAATTTTCCATAGATGCACTGATTATTATTAAATGATGTTGCATCTCTTTATGCCATTTGATCTTTTCAATTGCATCTTTATTCAATATTTTAGTAAGTTTTTTCTCGCAGTATCTTTTGCACATATTATTAAACTTATCATTTTCGATATTTTTGAAAAATAAAGTAAAGTATTTCTCTTTAACAATATTATTGCTTGTTAAGCCGAGTTTCCACTTTATTAAAATCGGAATTAATAATACAATCCCTTTCATAAATGTAAATAGACCAAAGCTGTATATTGTGAAATCAATTAGCGAATCTTTAACTGTAATTGTTTTATCAAAATCGAAAATAGCTAATACTTCTTTTTTCTCCATATATTTATAATCACCGAATAATGATATTATAACCATTGTTAACTGAAAGATAAAATATGATTCCCGTAACAATTATTACTGGTTTTCTGGGAAGTGGTAAAACTACTTTGATTCAAAATGCTGTAAAAAGCATTTGGGATAAAGAGAAAGTTGCAATTATTAAAAATGAAATTGGGGATGTAGGTGTAGATGCCTTGGAACTTTCAAGTCCCAAATTAACAGTTACAGAGCTAGCTAATGGTTGTATTTGCTGTACATTAGTGGGGGCTTTGAACGAAGCGTTAGATAAAATTATTCAAGATTACAAACCAGACAGAATCTTTATCGAGGCTTCTGGATTAGCTAAACCAGCACAAATAATAATATCATTAGAATTGGTAAAAAATGTTTATATCGATGGCGCTATAGTTGTCATTGATGCTCTGAATTTCAAAAAATTAAAAGAAATTGAGAAGTCCTGGGCTGCTCAAAGTCAAGCTAGCTTTGTAGATTTATATATAATTAATAAAGTAGATCAATCAGATGAGGAAACAATTGATTTGATAAAAGATGATATTTTAGGTATTTATCCAACAGCTAGAATCATTGAAACAAGTGATGCTAATATTCCAGCAAGTGTAATAATAGGTTTACACGATAGTTTTATAGATTCTGAATTAAATGTAGTAGAAAATTATGAACATGAAATATATGAATATCAATCTTTTTCGATAGAAAATTACGAAGTTTTAAATATTCAAGAATTACAAAATAAATTAGAAAATCTTCCAAAAAACATATATAGAAGTAAAGGCTTCTTTACTGATATTTCTGATCATAAGTATATTTTAAATTCAGTTGCAGGTAAGGTATCTTTTAAAGAAACTGATAAATTACTACCACAAAAAAACAAAATAGTCCTTATTGGAAATGATATATTGAAATATAGGCCATATGTGGAGAGAATGTTATTATAAGTGAATTAATTATTGTAAAATGAAAAAAATTGATAAAGTTATAAATATTTTAACTATAATTCTAACGTTCACACTTATCGTTTTGATTATTGTTTTTTCCATTATTAGTGTTAATAGACCTATATGTTCGGAATTCTGTAATGGTGATGAATACTTATATCTTGTCTTTATCGCTGGATTCATCAATGCAGTTATACTTTTCCCATTAGTACTTTTACAAATAGTACATTTTATTAAATCTATGGTTGTAAAGAAGGTTGCCTAACTTGTCTTCTAAAAATCCCTTACCGTTGGAGGATTCTGTGGTGAGCTCTTATTATTCTCTCCTTTTACAAAAGGGGAGATGTCCCGCTTGCGGGAAAGAGAGGTTATTGTATTCATTCCCCAATCCTCTCCTTCGAAAGGAGAGGTGCTGAGCAAAGCGAGGCAGTGAGGTCAGTTTAGGGGTTTGCCCCCCTTGGTTTCCTCCTCGGTAAGGAGGGAAAAAATCCTACAGTCGCCCTTCGACAAGCTCAGGGTGACATATTTTTTTGTTTCATTTTTAAAATTCCCCTCTGGGAAGAGGGGTGCCGAACTTGTCTTCTGTAGCTTTAGCGAAAGAAGAGGCGGGGTGTGTTCATTCCGTTCTTTGTTTTGAAATTTTCCGACAGTCTCCCTTCGACAAGCTCAGGGTGACAACAAGAATGCATGGATTCCTGCTTTCGCAGGAATGACAGATTAAGGGGATGAGCCTGTGGTGTGCTCTTCGAAGATCTATGTCATTTCGAACGTTAGTGAGAAATCTCGTTAATTAATAAGACGATATGTTGCTAAGCTTTAATCCGACGAGATCCCTCATTTCATTCGGGATGACATAGAAAGGAAGTGCGGCATGACATAGAAAGTGATAAGAGATTACATGGATTCCTGCTTTCGCAGGAATGACATTAGGGGGAATTCCTTTCAATAAAGCATATACTGAGCTTGCCGAAGTACTCAGGGTGACAAATTTTTAACTTTACTTCTAAGAATCGGAAAAAAACAACGAAAAAAAAAGGAGCCTTTCAGCTCCTTTTTAATTTTTGATTTGAGGTTTAGAAACTTCTTTGTTCCATTGGTCTAGCTACATTTACTGTAACTACTCTGCCGTCAATCTGTTGACCATTAAAGAGTTCAATTGCCTTTTGTGCTTCGTCAGGTGTTGACATTTCTACAAATGCGTAACCTTTTGATTTACCGGTTCTTTTATCTTTGATGATTCTAACGGATACTACTGTACCTGCTGCTGAGAATGCGTCACGAAGTGAATCTTCTGTTGATGCCCATGCGACACCACCTACAAATAATCTTGATCTGTTTTCTTCCATCTGTTTCGACTAAATAAATTAATTATCTTAAATAGGTAGCTTCAGGGAATCTAAAGTCTCCGTGGATACCAATTCACAACATTATATTATATATGATGAGTAAAAAGCAAATATTAAGATGACTAGGCAAAATTGATGATGCCTACCTTTTTATATGTATGTACACCAATTTTATACGTTTGGGACTTCTTGTAAAATCATGGAATCTTCTGTGACTACAATCGCGAATTTTTTATCTTTGTTTGTTACTAATTGACCAGGGCTTGAAATGTAGGTTGCATTAGCTCCGAAATTCCAGAAACTTTTACCTTCCATTACAGATCTCCAAAATTCATCCTCTCCTCCATTTACTGCAATTGCTCGTAAGTTACTGTTATTTTGGTTAAATTCGTTTGAATAATAATAATCGCTTCTGATAGACGATATTTTATACAGCGGTGGTGTTCCCAAAAATGTTAACCAATCCTTCCATTTGAAAAAAGACGTGTAAACTCGGAAAGAGTCGCCTTGTAAATTATCTACGGTAAATTTCTCTTTCTTAATCTGTTTATCTCCCCAAGGAAAGAAACGCCCAAAAGCAGCTTCCTGATCTAACCCTTCATAAGTTAGAGAAAATGTCTTGTTTCCAGAAGAATCTACTTTCAATGCACTTACTGTTACATATCCTACCGTCCTTTCTTGTGTGAATACAGACCACGTTCTAATCCATAATCCCATAAATATTAGTGATGTGACGAAAAAAACAATTACTCCAAGACCTAGTAGGGATATCAAGCATCCCGTTGTATTCCTAATTGGGTGTCTTAACCAGCCTTTCTTTTTCTTTATTACTGTTGTTTCAGTCATTACGGATGGAGGTACGGGCTGATTAGTTGTGATTGTTATGTTTTTTTTTGCCGGCATATTATTTATATATAATAAATTTTATCACTTTTTTGATTTTTTTGATGCTTTTGCGGGATGTCTTTTTACAATTTCTTTTGCTAGTGCATCATAGGATTTAGCTCCTTTTGACGCATTTTCATACATATTTATGGGTTTGCCATATGAGGGAGCTTCAGATAATCTTACACTTCTTGGGATTACAGTGTCGAATACTTTTTGCCCAAAAACTCTTTTTACTTCTCCTACCACGTCTGATGATAATTTAGTTCTCGCATCAAACATTGTTAATATTACACCACCAATTTCTAGATCTTTATTTAATCCTTTTTTAACTAAATTTATGGTATTAGTCAGCTGTGTAATCCCCTCTAGTGCATAATATTCACATTGGACTGGAATATATACCATATCTGCTGCAGTTAGTGCATTTATCGTAATTAGTCCTAATGATGGAGGACAATCAATCAAAATATAATCAAACTGATCTTTAATACTATTTATTGTATTTTTCAAAATTTGTTCTCTTGAGAATTTTGATACGAGCTCAATTTCTGCACCAGCAAGCTCAATATTTGATGGTATTAGAAATAAATTTTTAATATCTGTTGTTATATAGACAGATTCAGCACTTTTATCATTTATTAAAATGTCGTAAATCGTCAATGTATTCTCATCTGCAGAAGTATAGTGACCAAGCCCAGAAGTTAGATTTCCTTGTGGATCCATATCTATCAAAAGAACCTTATAACCCAAAGTAGCAATGATAGAGCCAACATTCAAGGCTGTTGTCGTCTTGCCTACACCACCTTTTTGATTTGAAAAGCATATTATCATAATTATCTTCCTCTTATACTATCTAAAAAATCCAACACATATATAAATATATTTACAAAGTCAAAATATAACGTCGTAGCCGCATTAAAATAATCGTCATCAGAATAATTTTTCAATATATTCTGTGTATCATACAAAACGAAGCCAAGGAATATTACCAGAATTACTGTACTTATTATAGCCTGAAGCATATTGGAAAGAATAAATACATTAACAATAGAGGCAAGGATCGCGATAATTAATGAAAAGAATAAATATTTTCCCCAGCTTAAGTATTGATCCCCAGATCTTATAGCTACGACTGATAGTACTATGAATGCCAAAGCAGTTATTCCCAATGCCTGAGCTATTAGCATTTCTCCGCCTAAAGTATTTGCAATATAGTTTATACCAGGACCTAGGATGATTCCAGTCAAAACTACTAAAACTGTACAAATTATTCCTGATAACTTTTTTAAAAAGACTCTAACAATGAGTGATAAAACAACAATGAATATCCAAGATATTAATGCTATACGTTGAGTGTTAGGAGATAAAAATTGTGAAAAGTATGCACCAATTCCTGATATTGCTATAAAAAATGCAAAAATTGGTAATACTTTTGATTTGTACGTATTTATTGTCATTTTTGTGATGCTAAGACATTATCCTGTAGCTTATATAATAGCACATAATTGCTTAATAGAGACTTTAATTTTTCGTAATCCTCTTCTTTTCCATTAAACCTCCAGTCTGAAGGACCATTATTTATTTTGTTGCATAATTTATCAAATTTTTCCCTACTCTCTATAGGTCTTAATTCTAATATATTTAAAATTATATCCAATTCTTTCCTTACAGCTTGTTCTTCTTGTTTATTGGTCATTTTTTCGATCTCAATGTATGATGTATCTCCTGCTTTTACTAATGTTGCAATAATATTATTTCCTAAATCATAGTTATAACTTATTCTTTCACCAACTTTTATATGGAAATCCATGCTAGCAAAAATTTTTACAAAACCGATAAACTCCTCTATGCAAATTCTTTGAGATATTTCTTCTCTGTTATGAGAATGGAAATCTCCTTTCTTTATCACAACTTCGCTTTCTCCATTGGTTATTCTGATTCTAATGTCGAAATCCATATTATTAATTTGTCCGAAATTCATTACGGCTAATCTATTGGTTTGTGATATTAATTTTCCAAAGCTATTCAACTTTGACAATATTAGCTCTATATCGTTAACTTCACTACGTAATTCGAGTTCAATATTATTTTCGTTACCTGACATTTATATGAAAAATTAATTGTTTGAGTATATCATTTAACTTATATTCTCTGTTCGATGTATAATAAGAAGTAGTCGTAATTCTATGCTTGAACATCACATAAAAAAATATAATATGAAACCTATTGATATCGAGGTGGCTCGAAAAATTAGGAAAAGAAGGCTCGAATTGAAGTTAACTCAAGAGCAAGTAGCTAAAAAACTCGGAGTAACGAGAGGTAATGTTACGCAATTCGAAATGGGACGAAATAAAATCAAACATAACACTTTGCGAAAATATGCGGAAATACTGAAGAAACCCGTCTCTTACTTTGTTGGAGATGAATCTAAATATTTTAGTGAAATCAAATTGAGGTCTAATCCTGAGGAACTTACAAAAATAGTAGATAAATGGAAAATAAATGAATTTTTAAAAAACATAAACGCATCGGATGACTTTATAGATGATTTGGAATTAACTTTAGAGTACTTATGTGAACTGTATAATTTGGATATGAAAAAAATTTGGAACAAAGATTTCAAATAAATACCGCCAACAATTTCGGATTATTATTTTTATCGTTATAGATGCGATACCTTTATTGAAATATTAATACCTAAAATAAGTGGAGTTTCGAAAGAAAGTAAAGACTCTAATCTAACTTCTTTATTAAATTAGAGTCTAAAAATTATAGCAATTCAATATTTTTATCCAGAATTTCTTTTACAACATTTACATCGGCTTTCCCTTTGCTCTCTCTCATTACATAGCCTATTATTGACATTTTTGCGTTTTCTTTACCTTTTTTTATGTCTTCTACAGCTTTGGGATTTGCTTCGATTGCTTTTTTCACAATTTCTTCTATAAATCCAGTATCTGATACTTTTCCCAAGCTTCTTTCTTCAATTAATTTCAACACATCTGGATTGATGTTTTTCTCTATGAATTCTTTTAATAATTCTTTCCCTACAGCCTGACTTATTTTTCCTTCAGTAACTAATGAAACTAGGTCTACCAAAGTCTTAGCTTCTATATTTACATTTGTTAAATCTTTTTCTAGAGCTGATAATATTCCAGCTAATTCGCTAGCAATCCAGTTAATATAGTTTTTTGCATATTTAGGATCTAGTTCCGAGCATTTTACAAATAATTTATATTTATCTCGATCACTAACTAAATATGAGGCTGTTCTCCTATCTACAGAATATTTTTCAACTAATGACTCAATAACTTCGCTCATAGGCTGTGGCATTGAATTTTTTATCTTATTTAACCATTCATCAGAAACAATTACAGGTGGAACATCTGGTTCATGGAAATATCTGTAATCATCAGATTCTTCTTTTTCTCTTTGTAAAAAAGTGGCTCCCTTTGCCTCATTCCATCCCATAGTTACTTTATTACCTTTGTTATAAATTTTTCCATTCTTCTCGTATTCTTCTGTTTGCCTTTTTATTTCGTAATTAATTACATCATAAAGCTCTTTGAAAGAATTCCTATTTTTTACTTCTACTATGGGTGTATGTTTAATATTTTTGAAATCATTGTCTGGATCTCCTTCCACACAAAGACTAATATTGATATCAAATCTCATTTCACCTCTATACATATCAGCATCTGTCGCATCAACCCATCTTACAATCTCTCTAATTTTTTCAGCATATTCTTTGGCTTCATCGGCAGAGCGTAAATCTGGCTCCGATACTATCTCAACTAATGGTGAACCTGATTTATTGCCATCAAGCATGGTTGAATCACCGCTATGTTGTGATTTCGCGGCATCATTTTCCAAATGAGCTCTATTCACTCGTATTACTTTTCCATTTGATAATTCTATTTTTCCTGTGTAATTGATAGGATTATCAAGTTGGGAAATCTGGTAACCAGTAAAAAGATCTGGATAAATATAATTTTTTCTATCCCATACGGAGAATTTACTTATTGAACAACCAAGTCCTAATCCAATTTTTACAGCTTTTTCTACAGCTTTTTCGTTCAAATTTGGCATAGCTCCAGGATAACCCATACAAATAGGGCAAATAGCGGTGTTCGCTGCTGCATCAGTACCATAAATATCTTGAGATATTTTTCGTGGACAACCGCAGAAAAGTTTTGTATCGGTAGATAACTGAACGTGAATTTCAAGTCCTATTATAGGAATATATTTAGTAGACGACATATCAGATCTTCAAATTTAATATTCCGTATTCTATCATGAATGTCAAAAAGTTATATATCGTAGAATTAAAAGATGTTAAAAGATAATTTCATTCTTTTAGGCTTGATCTTTTAGCAGATGTTGATTCTATAGTATCATTTAAATGATTACGATATGAACGATGAAATCTTGAATCAAGGTGTGCAAAACTTAGGCAAAAAGCACCTAGTGAAAAAACTAAGCCTACTGCTGAATATGTCATTTATGTTTCAGGTTCTGATGCCCATTTATAAAAAATAGTATTATATAGTTTTTCGCCAAACGGGGATATACAACCATAGGCGTTATATACAACTGTAGGTATAATTACTAAATGTGCTAGTGCTCTTTTTGTTACATACGAATTTAATTCTTTGTTCTTCAAATCTTTTGTCGTAGATGCTTCGCCCCTAGTTCTCTTATTCTCTTAGCCATATATTTAGTATAAAAAATTACATCAACGACAATTTTACCATAAAAGCCTTATATAAACACTATATCGACAATCTCCCTATGGTAGTCTGAGTTTATTCAAACTATTTTAAAAATTTTAACATTGAATATCACCATACTTTGATGTTATAAATATGTATGAAAACTAAACTGCCATATAAAACTTTTAACTTATTTTATACGTATAACGCAGAAGAACCATTTGTAGATAAATTATATAAATGGATTGTGTCTGTTGGGCGTTATATTGTTATCGGTGTAGAAATGGTCGTTTTGTCAGCTTTTGTAGCTAGATTTTTTCTAGATCAAAATTTAAATGATTTAACAGAAAAAATTAATGATAGAAATCTTATTATTAAAAGTAAAAGTAGCGAAGAAAAAATATACTTAGGTATATTTTCCAAAATTCAAATTTCAAAAAATTTAGATTCAACGTATTCTGGTGTCCTTATGGGCGAAATGTCAAAATTCTTTAGTCTAGCTCCTAAAAATGTTATCGTTTCTGCAGTAAGCTACAGTCTTTTAAGTTCTACAGATCAGCCTTTGATTAAAACTGAAGCTATAAATATTAATGGACGTGGAACTAGTGATGCTTTAATTGAATATAAAAGTTCTTTGAGTAAAAATATATTAGCTAGTACACCAAATTCTAGTGGTATCTCAATTTTAGAGCAAACGGTAAGTACTGCATCTGATGGTCTTTCTGATTTTACTTTTAAAATTACTAGAAAATAATGGATGATAAGGCGAAAAAAGAAAAAATAATTAAAGAAAATAAAGAAGAAATTGCAAATGATTCAAATTTGACAGAACAAACTGTTAAACAGGAGTCTACTTTTTCTACGAAACGATTTCTAAAAGGCAATCCTTTCAAAGCTGCTTATTCTCTAATATCGGGCAGTAAAGCAGGTAAAACATATACTTTGATGACATTAACATTTGCTTTTATAGCAATTCTTATTTTTTTTGCAATTTTGCCTACGGTAACATCTATAACTCAGATTGCTAAAAAAATTGAAGATTATAAGGTTGTTAAGGAAAAACAAGATGAAAAGCTGTCAAATTTAAATAATCTAAAATATACAGTTGAAAATCCGATCTCAGCTGGAGGAGCAAATGAATATGTAGATTTTTTTATTAATAAGTATTTTCCTGATTCTTTAAATGAAGAAGTCGTTTATCGAGATATAATTTCATTTTCTAATAAAACATCTACACAAGTAGAAGTTCTAAAATTTTTGGGGGTTCAAAATACACCAGGAGAGCCAAAATCTGGGAAATCAAAGGCTTCTTCATATCAGATAATAGTAAAATCTATAACTCACGATAATATAATAAAACTAATTAAATCTATATCTAGTTCGAGTCATTTATATACGATAGAGAGGATTTCTATAATATCTCCATCTCAAATGAATGTCCAAGCTCAAGAAGCATCGCAATTCACAGCAACAATTAATTTCTTAGCCTATAATTATGTCTAAGTCTGTACTAATGTTTACAATCCTAACGCTTATTACTATAATATCTTGGGTATTTTTTTCAATATGGAGAGAAGTAACAAGTTCTCATATTCCTGATGATGTCAATGAAAATATTACAGCGATTGAAAAAACTTTTGATATCGATTATATTTCGAATATATATAAAAATAAGAAAGCGCAATGAAAAAAATTAGTATGCCTGTTAAGTTGAAAATTCAGGACGAACAAGTTGATGTTGTATTACCACTAGCCTTTGTTTTCCTTGGAGTTGTCGTATCAACAACAATTATTTTATTAATATTAGCTTGATATTATGTCGGATGATAAACAAAATATAGATATTGAAAATATTGAAGGCTCTGAAGAAGTTTTGCAAAAAGAAGAAAAAACATATACTGAAGAAGAATATAACAAAATTCAAGATTCATATATTAGAGTATTAGCAGAGTTGGTGAATGTTAGAAGAAATGTTGATTTGGATAAACAAAAAGGTAAGATATCGATAATATTAAAAATTATAAATATTATTGATACTTATAATGTAGTTATTGAAAATCATGAAGGAGAAGATGAACATGTTCAAATTCTAAATAATATTCTTCAGCAGTTAGATATTTTAATAGCAACAGAAGGAGTTCGACGTGTTGAATTAAAAATTGGGGAGAATTATGATCCTAACCTAGCTGAAGTTGTAGCTACTCAAGAAAATGGTGAAGATAATAAAATACTGACTGTTCTCTCGCCAGCATATGAAATGAATGGTAATATAATAAAGACTGCAAAGATTATAGTTTCGGTTACAAAGAAATAAACTAATTTACTGCCAGATGGGATTATTTGATAAAACAAAAAATAAAAACGATAACCCGTCTTCGGTTTTACCTAATCCAGTAGGAGCTTTTAATCCTGGATCTAGAAATACAAATTCTTCTGGACCTTTTGAACAAGCTGATCCAAGCACTTACAATTCTTCAGCATATAATTCAGGACAAAATATTCCACAGCAACAAAATTATGCGCCATTGAATCAGGTTAATCAAAATGTTTATTCGAATCAACCTTCAGAAACATATAATCAGCCTTTGCCAAATAACATGCCTACATATCAGAGGCCAATTCAGCAAGCTCCTGTTCAAAATCAAAATAATCAAATACCTAGACCGGGTATGGCTTCAAATACAAGAATGGTTCAGAACTTACCAGCTCAGAATCAAATGCCAGACAAAGTATATACGAATAGGAATCATATGGTTCCTATGAATAAAATTTCAACACCAGAGGAATCAAAATCTAATAAGTCATCGGGTGGAAAAAACTCGGTTATGAAAGAAATTTTAGCTGGTGTTATTCCATTTGGTTTAGGAGATAAAATATTTAAAACAAATAACTCAACAACAGGTCAAGATGATGATTTTTCTATTGTTGATGAAGGATCTATTAGTGTACAAGATTTCATTGCACCATCAGCTATTGAAGTCGATTTTAATGAAATGAGAATTGGAAATAAATTTATTCGAACTATTTTCGCAATTGATTATAAATTCTCTAATCCAGGAATGCTTGAGCAAATTGTAAATTACGAAGAAGCATTGGATATAAGTATGTTTTATTATCCAATTAATTCTGGTGAAATTGTTAAAAAATTAAGACAAAAAATTTCAGAATTTGAAGCAAGTTTAAATTTAGATTTGGAAAGAGGTCGTGTTCCTGATGCCTATATCAAAGTTTCACTTCAAGATGCTATACGACAACAAGAATTATTAGCTTCTGGAATAGAAAAATGGTTTAACTTTGCTTTGTATATAACTATGAAAGCAGATAGTGTCAAAGAATTAAATAATATGACACAAGCCCTTCTATCTATATTAGCATCTAAAGAAATATCAGCAAAAACGTCATCACTTGCTATGGAAAAAGCTTTTCAATCCTCTATCCCTGTTGGTGTAGATAAGCTTTTCAAAGTAAGGAATATGGATACTACATCAATTGCTAATACTTTTCCATTTACATCTTCAGATTTATCAATGGACAAAGGAATAATGTATGGTATCAATACATATAACAGGTCATTAGTAATTTTTGATCGTTTTGCAATGCCGAATGCAAATATGGTTGTATTTGCAACTTCGGGTGCTGGTAAAAGTTTTATGGTTAAACTTGAAGCTATTAGAAGTTTGATGCTTGGTACAGAAGTCATTGTTATTGATCCTGAAAATGAGTATCAAGGATTAGCTAGATCTATTGGTGGAGCTTTTATTTCATTTTCTCAAGATGGTTCAAATAAAGTAAATCCATTTGAATTATCTGGAATTATGGATAGTAATGAGGACGAGCTGAAACTTAAAGAATTATCATTGATTGGATTTTTCAAACTTGCTTTTGGTCAAATGACCAATTCAGAAATGGCGATATTAGAAAGAGCTATTCGTCAGGCATATTTTGAGAAAGGAATTACAAATAATCCTGCAACACATAAATTAGAGGCTCCTAGAATGGAGGATTTATACAAAGTTTTCAAAGCAATGATTGAGCCAGAAGCTTTGGGACTTGCTGATAGATTAGAAAAATTTATCATAGGTTCTGCATCTGGAATTTTTGACAAGAAAACTAATGTAGATCTTAATAATCCCTTTACCGTATTTAGTATCCGAGATCTTTCTGATGAGCTCAAACCATTGGCGATGTACTTTATGATGGATTTCATATGGAATAAGGTGAAAAGAGAGCCTCGAAAAAGAATACTAATTGTTGATGAAGCATGGCTTCTAATGAGATATCCAGAAAGTGCTTTATTTATTAACTCTATTGCCAAAAGAGCTAGAAAATATTATTTAGGACTTACTGTAATTTCTCAAAATGTTGAAGACTTTTTGCAGTCAGATATTGGTGTTGCAGTTGTTACAAATTCTTCTATTCAAGTACTTCTGAAACAACATCCTACAGCAATTGATAAATTACAAAAGGTATTTTATCTTTCTGATGGAGAAAAAAGTTTACTTCTTGGTGCGGGTGTCGGAATGGGGCTTTTCTTTGCCGACAATAACCATGTAGCTATAGAAATTAAAGCTAGCGATCAAGAATATAAATTATGTAGTACTCGTCCTCAGGAAACACATGATAAGAAGGAAGAATTTATCGAATCTCAACAACCTACTCAGAGAGCAATTCCAAACTCATTGATTTAGAATCGTATAAGAATATACTCATCAATGCTACTTTCTCTGAGATTAAGCCGTTTTTCAAATAATATTCAACAATTAAGCTGTTTTTATAAAGTTCATATAATGTATTCATATTAATTTTATCGCAGTATCGTAGAATATTAGAATATATAAAATTTCTGTTTGGTTTGAAAAATACATCTTTTACACTACTATCATTTTTAGATCTTTTCGTAGCGATAATATCTGAAATATGATTCTGAATTGCGTTTAATTTAAAAATAACTTCCTCATCCAAATTATCTATAAATGCAAATAACTTCTTTAAATTATCATCTTTAGAATCTAATAAATATGCTGTAATATAATCACCAAGCATCCATAAAGATTGATTTTGTTGAACAGCCATTACATCGTTGCTAATATATTGTTTTGGCATAATCTTTAATTTTTCAATTTCAGTGGCTAATTCCCATGTATTAAAAAATAATTTCTTATCTTTTGGAAACATAGCTTTAGAAAACTTTGACATTATTGTTTTTATTTCTTGTGATAAGTCTGGAAAATTTTTCAAAATATAACCCATTACTTCATAATCTTTTGAAGGTGCATTGAATGGTATTATATGTTTAGATAATTTTGAAAGAGGATTGGCTGTTGTAATAATTTTGTCTTCCCATAAAATGATTTCGTGAGGACTTGATTTCAAAGCATCAAAAAGTTTAGTTGACTCTTTTAATGCTTTTCCTAATTTATAAAAATAATCAGCAGATGCTATTCTTTTTAAAATAAGTACTTTGTTAGTAGCGAATAAATCTTGTTCTGATAATATTGCAAATAAGCTAGATGGATCACTTACTTCAAATTCATCATCAACATTGATTATCTTCACTTCATAACCCTTGTCAATATATTCTTGTTTTAGCTTATTAAGTTTAAGGTATGAAAAATATACATCAGAACCGTGGATTAGTGTTATCATTATTACTATTCAATATTGTTATAGTATAACAGGAATTAACTATATCTTAATAAAGTAAAACTTCATTAAAAAAACCATTTAACAAGACTCAGCTTAGGTAAATGGAGGTAGCGGTCGGATTTGAACCGACGATAGCGGTTTTGCAGACCGCGGCCTTAGACCACTTGGCTACGCCACCAACGAAGACAATTATAGATTAATAATGAACAATTAACAATATTTAGTCTAAATCTTTTTTTTTCCTTTTCAAATGGTGCGAAACGGAGAAACTACCCCAAGTCCAAAAGTAATTAATAGGATAATTTATAAATGTACCAAGGGCTATAGCTATTAAATTACTTGTAGTGAAACCTAAATTTAATAATGATAAACAGATCAAATTTAAAAATATTATTTTTCCAATGAAAAATGTACCTACTAAAATTGTTGCGAAATACTTACTAAATCTCTTTGTTACTAATTTATAGCTTTTTAAATTATCTTTATAAACAAAGAATTCGTTTAAAACAAAATTATTAACTAGGCCTGCTATTCCACCCAATATTGCAGATAAAGTTTCACTA
The DNA here is from genome assembly GCA_037139335.1 of bacterium. Lineage (GTDB taxonomy): Bacteria > Patescibacteriota > Dojkabacteria > JAOAGR01 > JBAXGO01 > JBAXGO01. Next base: position 300 of record JBAXGO010000002.1, on the reverse strand, counting down.
ACATGAATTTCAATATTTTTACCATCCCAGAAGGTGTTGAAAGTCCATAAATTGCCTGCCATATTGGCTCCAAAAATTAAATTATAAAAAACATTAGCAACAACTATGTCTACTAATACGCCTATTACGCCAATTATCACATAGTAAACAAATTTATATACGAAATCTTTTTTAAGTTTCATAAAGTGAAATATTTTAATCTAGTAAAAATAGATTTTATCATATAAGGAAAATTTATTTAAGCACGTGAGTTCTATTCCTAATCCGAACACCTTAGAATTAAGGAAAAGGAGGAAGAAT
>JBAXGO010000001.1:0-76563 GCA_037139335.1 bacterium | reverse complement strand
TTGTAAGTTTTGTAAGTTTTGTAAGTTTTGTAAGTTTTGTAAGTTTTGTAAGTTTGTTTCTTTTAAAAAGATTTAGGTATAAAATATCCTAATAATTAGTATCAAATGATCTTCCAATTTATTGCAATACTTTCCATTTTTGGTGTTATCATATTTATTGGTGAATTATCATCGAAATTTATATTCAATGCATTTATATCAAGAAAATTATCTCATATGGCATGCGGGGGAATCATCGCCAGCCTTCCGTATTTCTTAGATAAATGTTGGTCGATAGCCCTACTCTCATCATTAATAATAATTGTAATTCTTACAAAAGTTTTAAAGGTTTTTAAAAATATAGAAGGACCAGAAAAAGAGAACTGGGGAACATTATATTTTCCATTAGGTGCGCTTTTTTCGCTTTTATTATTCTGGTCTATCAATCCATTAATATTTAGTGGTTCTATCTTAATTCTTGGTTTCGCAGATTCATCAGCAGCGATAATAGGAAAGAAGTACGGCAAAAGAAATTACGCCGCCAAAAAGACTTTAGAAGGCAGTTTAGCATTCTATGTTGTATCCTGCTTAATATGTTTAATAGTATCTATGATAAGTAATTCTTTCGTTTTAATTCAGTTTGATCAACTAGCAATAGTGATCGGAGGAAGTCTTGTCTTAACAATTGTAGAAGCGATAAATATCAAAGGGTTAGATAATTTATCAATACCAGCAATAGGAGGTCTAATTCTTCTATTATTAATCGGTTAATCATCATTAGAATATATTCCTAGTTTCTTTTTTAGTTCTTTGACTTCGTTTTTTAATGATGAAATCCTAATTTCTCTATTTATCATAAATGTATTCATTTTTTCTAGATCATGACTTCTTTCCTCAAGATCTTTTCTTGCATTAATAAGCTCTGTAATATCATCCTCTGTGCCAATGAAGCCTAATAATTCACCATTATTACTTATTATAGGAGATATTGTAGCTAAGGCTATATATTTTTCTCCATTCTTTCGTTTATTAATAATCTGTCCTTTGAACGGCAATCTTTTAACCTTAATTGTTTCCCATAACGATTTATAAAATTCACTGGACATCTGTTGTCCCCATAATCGAGGATTATTGCCTATAATTTCATTTAGACCATACCCAGTAATTCTCTCGACAGCAGAATTTGCGTATAACACGACACCATCAACATTAGTAATTATGATATGATTATATCCACTATCAACAGCCAGTTTGAAAGTTTCTGAACTATCCAATAAATCTTCCATATTAAAATATGTAAAATATATAACAGTATATACCCAACATGAGAAAAAGAAGAATGGTGGACCCAAGGAGACTCGAACTCCTGACCTCTACTATGCCATAGTAGCGCTCTACCAACTAAGCTATGGGCCCTTCTGTGGTAAACTTACACAATCAAAATCGAATAAGACTGACTATTGTACATGTACAAAATTGATTTGTAAATTGGACTCGATGAGATTCGAACTCACGATCTCTTCAATGCGAATGAAGCGCTCTACCAACTGAGCCACGAGCCCACAAAGATGATTATAAACCAATAATAGATAAATAAGAAATACTATTTTACCAATCTAGATAGCACATATATCATTATTGCATTATGAAAGAAAACTTACTATAATTCACATGTTCTGATTCCTCTGTAGCTCAATGGTAGAGCATTCGGCTGTTAACCGAAGGGTTGTAGGTTCGAGTCCTACCGGAGGAGATTTTTATTATAAATTCTCATTGTTATTTTTTTCGAGATTTTTTCTTTATCGCTAATACCGCAAATAGTTTCTCTAACTCGATACTTATACGGTAATTAGCAGACTTTTTACAAACAGCAAGCAATAGTTTTTTTATCAATCAAGTGTTAGTTTTTATATTTTTTTCACTACTTTATTGATGTTAAATATCGAATTGAATATAAAGACTTTAATACTAATTACTTTTAATGCTATTTATATAGATATATTTTTTTAAGAAATGAATGTTTTAGCTCTATCATTAAATAATATAGATAGTAGCGATAACAAATAACCCTGCTAATCTACAATAACTATTCAAATTCAGATAATAATTCGAAGATATTACGGTTAATATTATCAGGGGAAAGGTTTTTTGATAGATCCGTATAAACGCTACCTTCTTCATACGTTTCTCTTTCTACAGAATATAATATTCCCAAAGGAATCTTATCTCCACATTCCTGAGCTTTGATTAAGGCAGCATTATAATCATCAGTTTTATAATCAGTTTCTTCTAATTTATAAACTCTTTTTTGGAAATATTCAAAAGTATTCACATGGTTATATGTAACGCATGGCTGAAAAACATTTATAAACGCAAAACCTTTATAATTAATACCCGACTTCATTAGATCCACTAAATGATTCATTTGTCCAGAAAAGCCTTGAGAGACAAAACCACATTTTGATGAAAGTGCTAATAAAACAGGATTTACAGATTCCTCGAGCACTCCCAACGGTGTTGTTTTTGATTTATATCCCTTTTCGCTTGCTGGCGAAGTTTGCCCAGTCGTTAATCCATATACTTGATTATCATGTATTATCATTGTCATATCGACATTCCTCCTACACGCATGTATAAAATGACCGACACCGATCCCCAAAGCTCCACCATCACCGCTCATGATAATAACCTTAGTATTATCACATACAAGTTTTATTCCCATAGCAACTGGTAGAGATCTACCATGAAGACCATGAAAACCATAACATTTAATAAAACTAGATCCATTTCCAGAACATCCTACATCAAAAACAATGGTAACTTTATGTGTTTCAATTTCTAATTGCGATAACGCTGTTTTCAAAGCTATCCAAATTCCAAAATTGCCGCAGCCAGGGCACCAAGTTGGTTTTTTATATGTATTATAACTATTAATATCCATTTTTTTTCATAAAATCAAGTATTTCTTCATACTGAATCGGACGCCCATCATCTTTTAAAAGCTGATAATTTGGTGCACGACCAACATATTCTCTAATTAATCCAGCTAACTGACCAATATAGTTATTTTCAATAACAAAGAGATTATCAATTCCATCTAAAAATGAATTTACTTCAGAAGTTGGAAAAGGACAAACACATCTTAGATTCATGTATTTAAAATTTGTATTAGTTTTCATCGATTCTAAAACTTGATTCTTTAGTGATCCAAAGGTTATAACAGCGTTTTTTGAATCTTTATTGCCATATATTTTATTAGTTGGTAATTCAGAAATAAGTCTTGCTAATTTCTTTGTATATCTTTTATTTAGCTGAACTAATCTATTTGAGGCATCTTCTGAATTAATACCATAATTATCATGTTCATCGCTATTTGCTAAATACTCCCCTTTCTTCATTCCAGGTAAACTTCTAGGAGTAATACCAGATGGTGTATCTGAATATCTTTCGTACGTTTCGATTCTATCTAACGCAACCTGAGAGATTAAGCTATTTCTCGAAGCTGTAGTAATATTAAGATCTATACGGCAAGACCAATGCCCCTCTGCTATATACTTATCAGTAAGTATAATGACTGGAATTTGGTACTTTTCTGAAAGATAAAACGCTACTTTTGTTAATCTAAAACATTCTTCAGGATCCGATGGTGTTAAAACGACTCGTAAAAATTCCCCCTGCGATGAATGCATTACGAATCGCAAGTCTCCCTGATCAGTCCATGTAGGCATACCTGTTGACGGACCTGGTCTAGAAACAACGCAAACAACTATCGGAGTTTCGGTAATAGCCGCAAGTCCCAAACCTTCGGTCATCAATGCAAAACCACCACCTGAAGTACTTGTCATTGACCTAGCACCCGCAAAAGAAGCACCAATAGCACTATTAATTGCAGCAATTTCATCCTCAGTCTGTTTAACAACAAAATTATAATCAGAAGAAATAGAAGCTAAATAATGTAATATTGACGAAGCAGGAGTCATTGGATAGGCCGCAAAAAATCCCAAACCTTCTTCTACAGAACTTAACGCTATCGCTTCGTTTCCAGTAATTAAATATCTTTTATCTGAAGGTTCTATCGTTTTATACATTCCATGTTTCCGGGTGAACAGAACCATATAATTTCGATATTTTCCTAATATATAATTATAACCAGCTTTCAGAAGTTTGATATTTTTTTCTACGACCAAATCTCCTTTTTTACCAAACTGTTCATTCAATATATCGACACATATATCAATATCGGCTCCAATTAATGCAAGAGACGCTCCAAGCGCAATAATATTTTTCATTATTTCATCTCCGCCTTCACTTTTATTTATTACAGAAAAAGGGACATCAACAACTCTGGATCTATCAACAACAGTTTTGTCTTTTATTAATTCCCAATCGCACAAAATTACTGAAGAATCGTTTTTAAGTGAATTTGAATATATCAATGAATACTCATCAAGAGCTATTAATAAATCTACTTTGGAGGAAACGCAATAATTAACTTCTAAGGAAGCTCGAACTTGAAATGTATTATGCCCACCCTTAATTATCGAATTATATTCATTATAATCAACAACCCAATAACCGGTTCTCATCATAAATTTCGAAAAGATGAGCCCTACTCCCATAGCCCCCATACCACCTACCCCTGCTATTTTCCAATCTATATCGTACATAAAAAAAATTATGAATATAAATTTAGAATAAAGTACTTAGACTGAAAAATCAATATAAAAGAAATGTATCTCCACCCAATATTATTAAGTAATCTGCAACGCTATTAATATCTGCTGGTAGCTTTTTTTCAACTGTCTTAATACCTAACGCATCAATAATATTTTTTTGCGAGAAATCTGTGTTTTGTAAATTATACAATGTAGTTGTAGAATATTTCGTATCGTAACTCAAAGTTCTAACTACAGTAAAACCTAAATTCTGGAGAATTCTAGAAACTGTAGATCCATAACCGTCTATATCAGTAGAATTGTAAATTTCTACTTTGACATTAGAATATGTTTTTACATTTTTACGAACTTCCTTATCGTTTTCCACAGTATTATAAATTTTTATATACCCGCCTTTATAAAGGACATAGTCACTCTTATCTACTTTAACAAAATCCGTTTTTTCAGCATTAGTTACAATGCTTTGCCAATCCCTTTGTTTTTGATTAGAATAGTAAACATTATTGTCTACAGCAATATTTTTTTTATACAAGTAGCCATTAATTTTAATTGCAAACAAATCATTGATAAAGTTAATAAAATTCGATGTAGCAGACACCCCTCTTTTTTGCTTGATAATATTAATTATATTTTTCAATTGATACTTATCGTTATCAAAAGAGACATATAAATCTAAATCTGGACAATACTGAATCGAATCTTTTATAAAACACAAATTGGTAATAGTATAATCTGTATTAACAGCAAAATATAAATCAAAAAAATATTCATTATTTGAAGAATGATAATCCGAAAAAATAGTATCCGAATCGATTGAGTAAGTAGGCGTATATTGTTTTGGAATATTATTTACAAAAGCAGCAACAAAAACAATAATTGCTAAAATAAAAATAAATAAAATAATTACAGCTTTTTTTTTAGATATTCTTTTATTATTTCGATTTTTTGAATGTCTACTATTTCTCTTCATTAAAACTATTTAATATATTTTGAAGTTCTTCGGTAAGTGGTATTTCTATATTATAATTCTTACCACTATATGAAACGAATTTCAAACTATATGCATGCAAGAATAATCTATCTCTAATGTTATTAGATGATGAATAATTACTTACAAATCTTTTTTGTTTATCAGATGAATAAAGAACATCGCCCCAAATAGGAAAGTTAATTTGTTTTAGATGGACTCTAATTTGATGAGTTCTTCCAGTTTTCGGAGAACATTTGAAAAGTGATAAATATTGTTTTACATTTCCTGAGTCAATTGAGTATGATTTTAATATCTCAAAATCTGTATGAGTCCATCTACCATATTTATTTGAAAATAAGTATAACTTCTTCTCTCTTCTAGATCTTTCAATATATCCTTCAACTTTAAATTCAGTTCCTGCATTATATTTTTTACTAGCAAATCCCAATGCATAATAACTTTTTTCTATTTTTCTTTCTGCAAACTGTCTATGTAACCACCAAAGCATTTTTTCGTTTTTTGCAAATATTATTAATCCTGAGGTATCTTTGTCTAACCTATGGACCATATGCTTTCTATTTTTAAGACTGCTAGCTTCTTCATGTAAATATTCATGAACCCCATTTAGCAACGTAGTAGTTATATGACCGTGGGAAGGATGCGTTGGCATTCCGGAGGTCTTATTTATTATCAAAAGTTCTTCATCCTCAAATATGACGTTTAAATCCATTTTGACAGGGATGACATTATCGGCACTTTTCTCTTGGATTAACGTGATTGCTTCGTTTTCTTTGAAGTTGATAATATCGCTATTATAAATTTTAAAAGATGGTTTCAATATAACTTTACCATTTACCTCAACTAGACCAGCCTTTATAGCTTTAGCAATAAAAGTTCTACTTAAATCACTATTATCAAGAAGAAGTTTCAGATCGAGTCTTTGGCTAGGATCATCATTAAAATCATGCATATTATGATTTTTTCGATTCAGAAGTTTTGGAAGTCTTCTTTTTTTCAATATCTATTTTTTTCTTATCACCACAATATGGACAAATATTCCAATCAAGTTCAACAATGTTTCCACATGAATTACACTTAGTCCTTACAACAGAGCCACAATTAATACAATAAGTATGTTCTGGGAAATATAAATGTCTGCAGACTTTACATTTACCTACTCCCCTAGTTTCATATTCTAGGAAAAATTTTTCTAAATTATTTAAATGTTGATCTTGTATATTTTCTTTTGGTCTAAAGATTGAATAAACAGCATAACCAAAAACATTAGAAATAAATACAAAAAATGAAATTATAATTACAAGCAACTTATCACTAAATCTTTTTCGAGCATCAGCATATGTCTTAAATACAAGAAATGCAGATATTATTATATATATTAGTAAAAGGATAAGTTGAATTGACATAAAAAATTTTCCTAAGTCAAAGTTATTAAATAAATTCGGCAAATCACCAATGAATTTTTCCATATCATTTTACTCTTTCGGTGTATGTATTTGATTCTGTATTTATCTTAACCTTATCACCGATATTTATAAATAAAGGTACCAGAATATCTAGTCCAGTTTCAAGTCTAGCTTTTTTCATAGCTCCAGTGGATGTATTTCCTTTCACTGCAACTTCCGTATACTCTATTGTTAAAATGACAGCAGAAGGAATTTCAATGCTAATTGGTACACCATCAAGAAAAACAACTACAGTTTTGTCACCTTCTTTCAAATATAACAATCCATTCTCAACTTTTTCCTTAGATAATTCATATTGTTCAAATGTCGCATTACTCATGAAATATGCTGTTTCTTCATCAGAATATAAATACTGGCAAGATTCTTTGGATAAATCGGCCTCTTCAAATTTTTCGTTCGTGCTAAATCCTTTTTCTGTAATTGAGCCTGTTTTAAGATTTTTTGCTTTCACTTTATTAACAGCTCCTCCTCGACCAGTTTTATTATGATCAAATTTCAGTACTATCCATGGAGCATTATCCATCATAAAAACCGTTCCGTTTCTCAATTCATTAGATGTAATTATCGACATAAAACTAAATAACAATGTAAATATATAATGCTAGGAGAGGGACTCGAACCCTCAAGCCTTTCGGCATTAGTTTTTGAGACTAACGCGTATACCATTCCGCCACCCTAGCCATAATTTTCGACCTCTAGATTCTCAAATGTTGCAAAGTCTTTGACCCATGCTAATTCAATATTTCCAGTAGATCCATTTCTATGCTTCGCTATTATAACATCTGCTTTACCTTTTTTCTCTGTTTCAGGATCATAGAGTTCTTCACGATGAAGAAATATTACCACATCAGCGTCTTGTTCAATAGCTCCAGATTCTCTTAAATCAGATAATTGAGGCTTCCTGTCATTCCTACTCTCAACACCTCTGGATACCTGAGAACCAGTAACAACAGGTATATTAAGCTCTCTTGCAAGATTTTTCAAGGATCTAGATATTTCAGCAACTTCCTGAGCCCTATTGCTATCTCTATGAGCGCTACTTCCAATGATTAACTGTAAATAATCAATAAATAAAGCATCTAAACCATTTTCAAGTTTCATTTTTCTAGCTTTAGTTCTAATATCACTAATAGTCAAACCAGGCGTATCATCAATAAGCACGTCACCATCCTCAAACATACCAAATACATCAGACATCGCTGCCCAAGCATCATTATCTACTTTGCCAGTCCTAATCTTCCAAAAATCGATTTTTCCTCTCATAGAAATAATTCTATCTACGAGTTGATCTTGCGACATTTCTAATGAAAAAAACCCAACCTTTCTTTTACCTTTTGCGGCCATATTAGATGCAATATTCAACATCAATGCAGTCTTACCCACACCAGGTCTGGCACCAACAACAACAAAGTCAGATTGATGAATACCACCAAGAATTTTATCTAAATCAACGAAACCTGTAGGTATACCTCTAATTAAGTCTGGGTTTTTTGATAACATCTCTACTCTTTCATAAGCAGACATAAAAAGATCTTTTATACTTTTAAAGCCTTTATCTGAATTATTTTTAGCTAATTCAAATATTAATTTTTCGGCTCTTTCCAACAAGTCTTGTGGCAATAACGAAGGATCTTTACTATCATTTGCTAGTGATGCCGATAAATCGTTTAGCTGCCTTCTAATACTACATTCTCTTACAATGTTAGCATAATGTTTAGCGTTTTTAGATGTCGGTAACAAAACAGACAAATCCGCCAAATACTGGCTACCAACCTTAGCTAATACCTTTCGCTTCCTAAGATCTGCTAGAACTGTAAGGTAATCAACAGGAACATCCTTTTGAAAAAGATTAAATATGGAAAAATATATTTCCTTATTTTTTAAATCAAGAAAATCAGTAGGCTTGAGTATATCGACAGCATCCATCAGCGCCTCTTTATCAATGAGCGCAGAAGCGGCAACGTATTTTTCGGCTTCAAAGTCGAATTTGATAAGCTCATCCATAACAATCAGAGAATATATAATTTAGTATCTACAATAGCATCGAGCTCAGAACTCTTCATTTTAATTTTATTGATTTTCTCAGCATTGGCGATATTTTCGTCAGCAGTGTGGGAATTTGCAACAATAATTTTTGGTTGTATCGCTTTTTGAATTGCCAAAATATCTTCTTGAGAATATTTTTTCCCTTTGATTGCATCAAGGATAATTATGTCGACATTATTAATTCCATCTTCCTTAATAAGCAATGAATCATCTCCCACTATACAAATTTTAATACCTTCAGACGAAATAAAAGTATTTTTATTTTGTGTGACCTTAATCAGAATCCCCATATATTCATACTCACCCGGATTTATAATAGACAAAATCCCCTTAGTGGACTTTATATCGCCATTCAGGCTAAGACAAATATATTTACTTGAGTCATATAACTCACTATTAGTTATGACACCACCGTTATCATATGAAATAACAATATTTTTTTGCTTTGATATAACCATATTTTTTATGTTAATAAGTCAACTACTTCACGGATATCACCTAGAGAAGAGTTTAAGATAAGATATTTCGAATAATTGTTTTTTACACCATTTATTGCACTAATACAAGCTTGCAATTGAACCAGAACCTCCTTGGGATCCTCTTCTGAGTCAATCATGCGTTCCACAGCCTCCAACTGTCCTTTGAGCCTGTGAATCCTATTTATCAGTTGCTGCTTTGACTCTTTTTTCCTTGCATTCATAGAATAAAAATCATATAATGCCTTGAGTTTACACGAATATTATGAAAAGTTCTATACACCCAAAATACTACCAAATGACCATAATCTGTAACGGTTGTAAAAACCAGTTTACAGTAGGGTCAACGAATACAGACAGTTTTATGGTAGATGTCTGTTACAAGTGTCATCCGTTTTTTACGGGTACACAAAAAATTGTCGACATTGCTAATAAAGCCAAGGATTTCGAAAAGAGACAACAGGCTGCAAAGGTTCTTCAACAAAAGATAGCTGCTCAAAAAGCAGAAAAAGCTAAGAAAGTAGAAGCATCAAATGCATCTAACTCTTCAAATGCTCCTATGACATTGAAGGATATGATGAAATTATTAAAACAAGGTGACAAACAATAAAATCTTATTAGATTCTATAACTAATAAGATAGAAAAATATAATAAGAAAATATCCCAAGGCCTCAGACTATCAGAATCTGAGGCTGAGGATTTTTCTATGTCAGTGAAATTCTATCCCCTACTCTCTAAACAAAAACAGCTATATAATGATATTGAATACATAAAAGCCAACCCTCAAGACTACGATTCGAGTTTTTTACGATCTAACGTAGACGAATTCGAAGCATTAAGCAATACGATCAGACAAATGCTATATGATATAAATAATCCCTCGGTATCGAACTTCATTGTAGAAATAAGAGCTGGAGCCGGGGGAGAAGAAGCATCACTCTTCTGTAAAGATATTTTTAGCGCATATACAAAATTCATTTTAAACGAAAAAGCAAATATTGAAATAATAGAACTATCTGGGGCAGATTCGGGTGGATATTCAACTATTATTTTCGAGGTTAACGGAAAGTCAGTTTACGATTATTTCAAAAACGAAGGTGGCGTACATAGAGTCCAAAGAGTTCCAAAAACAGAATCATCAGGAAGAATACATACATCCACAATATCGATTGCAATACTCCCAATAGTCGAAAAAAGTAATGTACAAATAAACCCTGCCGATATAAGAACTGACGTATATAGATCTTCAGGACATGGAGGGCAAAGCGTAAATACAACAGATTCTGCAGTTAGATTAACACATCTTCCCTCAGGCCTAGTAGTAACATGTCAAAATACGAAGTCACAAATAAAAAACAAGGAGATGGCAATGAAAGTTTTACTTGCTAGACTAGAAGATATTGCAAGTAAACAAAGCAACAAGAGCATAACAGATTTGAGAAATAAACAGATACAAAATTCAGATAGATCAGAAAAAATTAGAACATATAATTACCTACAAGATAGAATAACAGACCATAGAGTTAAGCTTGATTTCTCCAATATTAATAAATTTATGCAAGGCGAAATCAAAGAAATTCTGATGAAAATTAATATTGAATTATCCAAAGAAGAAAACGAGATTTAACTATAACTCTTTAATATTTTCCACTTCCTCACTATTCGATAACCGAATTGTTTTTTCAAAATATATAGAAGCTACATTTATAATAACCGTTACAACTGGTATAAAAATCAATACCCCTAGCACTCCAAAGAGTTGAATGCCTATAAGTATAGAAAGTAAAATAACAAGTGGATGAACACCTACTTTATCGCCATAAAGTCTAGGTATTAGGACATTTAATATTATTTGCTGAACAAAAAGTAATATTATTATTAATAGAACTACTTTATTTGCATCAAATAAGAAAGCAACAATAATAGGAATAAGTACTGATATGAAAGGTCCAACGCCAGGTACTATAAAAGTTACAAAAGCAACGATAGAAGATGTTAAAGCAAAGCTAATCCCCAATCCACTCATAACCATAAAATTTATAACTCCATATATAAAAGCCATAAAGACTTGTACACGCAAAAACGACGAGGCGCTTCTATTAAAATATTCAGAAATAGCATGTACTTCATTTCGATACCCCTGAGGAATTAATTTCAAAAATCTTTCGAACCATGTATTCCCCTCTTTGATAAAAAAGTAACCAATAATTAAAGCTAATACTATTTGAAAAGATGTAAAAAAGGCGTTACTTAATATATTAATCATGTTACTGGTAATAGATTCTGCAAATTTTGTAATATTACCAATAACACTATCTCTAAGTTGCAAAGGATCGGTATTTAACAGTCTAGCAACATCATTGACAAATAAGTCAAAAGAACTATTAAAATTATTTCTTTTTATTTGATCTGCAAGATTGTTTAATTCCTGTGTTAAAACTGGATTAATAAATATTATTGAAAGTGAAAGAATTAATAATATTATTAAGAAAGATAATATCAATGAAACTTTGGATGGTATCTTTATTTTCTGTAATAATTTATCGAGAGGTGCTACAAAAACATATATTATGTACGCATAAATGAATGAGATAAATAGCCAGCCAAATTGAGATAAAAACCCAAATACAATTTGTAATAAAAATACTGTTAAAACGATAGATCCAAGAAATATTGGAATCAGTATTATCTTTGAGCTGAATAAATCAATTTTTTTCATTTCCATATTATATATACAATACTATAACATAATAAGCATAACTTGTATTTATGAAATTAACAATATAAGTGTATTTCAACAATCTATGAAACCACTATATTTTTATAATATGAAATTATTATTTTAATAATTCTATAGCTTTATCTAACTGAGGATCTTTTTTAATTTTTGTATCTTCTTCAGATATCGTCACTACTTGATCAGGTGTTATGGGATAATTTTTATCAATGACCTGTCCGTTAGGCAAAGTCCAGTTTGCAGTAGTAAAAACCATAGCAGAACCATCCGTAAAGGGATAAGTTTCTTGCACACTCCCTTTCCCGTACGAATTAATTCCAACTAGCTTAGCTCGACCTAAGCTTTGCATAGCTCCAGCAAATATTTCTGACGCTGATGCGCTTGAGGAATTTATTATAATAACGGTTTTAGTATCTCTTAATTTTCCTGGTACGCCAGAACTTTTTGACATAACATCTCTATTTGATGCGACATTTTCAATTGAACCATTACTCTTTTTCTGTCCGAATATTACGGTACCATCATTAACAAATTCACCTAAAGAATATTTAGCAGCATCAACATAACCACCACCATTATTTCTTAAATCAATTATTAATTTAGTACATTTTTGTTCATTAAACTTTGCAACAGCAACATCCCAATTATTGTCCCAAGCAATTACGCTTTCATCTGTAAATCTCAAAATATCAATTTTACAAATACCATCATTATTGAGATTTGAAAATTTTATACTATCAGTTTTAATCTTATCTCTAATTATTGGAAATACGACAACTTCTTCTTTTCGTCGAAACGATATTGTTACCTTTGTACCAATAGGACCACGAATAAGATTTGCTACATCACTTGTAGTTAAACCTTCGGTATCTTTATCGTCAACTTTAATAATAACATCATCTTTTAGTACACCTGCTTTTTCTGCTGGAGAGCCAGAATAAACAGCATTTATTTTTGAGCTACCATTATCACTTGAAATTTCAATACCAATACCGAAAATATTTCCTGCAAGAGCTTCCTTATATTGTGAATATTCTTGAGTATTATAGTATCTAGTTGGAGGATCTCCTAAACCGGCTAAAAGCCCTTTTATGGTGGAATCTTCAACAAGAGATGTTTGTAATTTATCTCTATAATAAAAATCAGAATTCAATTTATCTGCGACTTGATTAAATTTAATCAAACCTGACGAATCAATGTTCGAGTTTGTTTTTTTATCAATTCTAGGAAAAAAAACACTCCCCGTAAAAAAACCAACAGTAATAAAAAAAAGACACAACAGAATTAAAACGACATAACTATCTCTACTGTATCTTTTTTCAAATTCATTCATTATTACTCAAGATTTAAGAATGGCAATAAAGCTACATATCTTGATCTTTTCACAGCAGTTGAGATAGAACGCTGATGTTTAGCACAAGCTCCTGTTCTAGATCTAGGAAGAATTTTACCTCTTCTTGATACAAACTTCTTTAAATGACTTAAATCCTTGTAGTCTAATTCTTTAACTCCCTCTGTGCATAAAGGACATGACAGATTCGTTATATGATTTTTATTAATTTTCTTTTTTTTCTTTTTCTGTGCCATAAAATGTTAATATTAATGATTCTTAAAAGGGCATATCGTCAACAACTTCTTCAACTACCTCATCAACAACAGGACGATCCTCGTCATCAGATAATGTTGATGAACCAGCCACACCTTCTTTCTTACCAGTCAATGAAATCATTGAACTCAATCTAATTACTGTCTTTGATCTGCTAACACCAGCTTGGTCAGTCCACTTTTGTGTTCTTAACTCACCAGTAACATGAACATAACTGCCTGTAGTCAGTAACTGATTACATATTTCAGCCAATTTGCCCCATGCTTCCAAATCATGATACTCAACAGTTTCATCAAGAGTTCCGTCAGCTTTCTTAAAAGATCTATTTGTGGCGATACTAAATCTCGTAACTGCAGCACCATTTGGGGTGTATTTAATTACTGGAGGTCTAGTCAAATGACCAATTAAAAAGACGACGTTTAATGATCTACTCATATTTTTATTTTTTCAAAACTAAAAATCTTAGTACCTGTGACATAATTCTTAATGATGAGTTTATATTTTTGATAGCTTCTGCTGTCAAGTCTAGATCGTATACCAAATAATAACCTTCTGTATGACCCTTTATTCTATATGCCAAATATCTCTTACCTAATGTGTCAGTAGACAATATTGAACCACCACCTTCTGAAACTAGTTGAATTATCTTTTCTTCAACTGCATTTCTTACTGGATCTGGTAACATTGGTTTCAACACAACCAACAATTCGTACTTATTCATAATTAATAACTTTATATAAAAAAACTTCGATACGATTTATATCATATTATGGTTATTTCCTCAAGATTTAACCTCGACATTATAACAGGAAAACCACAGTTATTACATAATCCTATATAATTTGCCTGTATTTTAAACAAATCTTTCTATAAAGAAAGGTTTTACACAACAGTTCTGCCTTTGAATGATTTCAAAATGGTAAGTTTATCCGTATAGTCAAAATCAGCACCACTTGGCATACCTAGCGAAATTCTACTTAGATGTATATTATTACTGAATAAATCAGCTAATTTTTCGGAAATAACTGAGCAAGCAACTTCTGAATCAATGTTATAAGGAAGAGCAAATATGACTTCTACTTTACTTTCTACTTTATCCATATAACCTTTAATTATAGAGGCTAATTTTTCTATTTGATTATCAAATAAATATTTATCTTCGAATAAATTATCAATAGCATCAAATACAAAATACATCCCATCATGAACCCCTGCTTTTTCTATGGCATAAATATCTGATATTCCAGCTACTATAGCTATTGAAGCTCGATTCCTCTTAGAATCATTACAGATCGCACATAAACTACCTTTTTTTGAAAAATTACCACAATTAATACATGTGCCAACCGTATTTACAGTGTGTGAAATAGCAGTCGATAATTCATTTGCAAGTTTATTATCTTTAGTAAGTAGATAAATAGCAATCCTGGTAGCAGCCTTGGGACCGATACCAGGTAATCTTTGAATATAATTAATTAAATTCTCAAAATCATTCGGCATATTAGCTAAACATCTCCATTAATTGACTAATATCCATAGTTTTTGCTAATTCTTTTTCTAATTTTTTTCTTGCATCTGTATGAGCACTACAAATAGCTTTAATCAACATTTCTTTTTTATCTGACGATAATAATTCATCTTCTATCTCCATATGAATAATCTCATATGTTCCGTTTAAAGTAACTTTAACCCTCTGTTTATCGGAAACCCCTTGAATTTTGATAGCTTCCATTTCCTTCTTTTTTTGTTCACCAATTTTTCTTAATTTGTTAACTTTGTTTATTTGCGATATAGGATTTACCATAAAAAATTTTTTTAAAAATATAATTATTGAAATTTTGAACCAAATATTTCTTCTAAATCAACCGACACTTCCCCACCAGCATCTTTTTTCCCTTGAATATCGGATTTTTCTGAAGTTTTATTAGGTTCTGAAATATTACTCGCGCTATGCACGAAGTCAATTATAACATCTTTTACCTCCTTAAACTTATCCATAATTTCGGCTCCAACCTTGTTCTTCTGAAGATATATTTTTGACACTGTTGAATTTACAAATATTTTAACAATTTCACCTTCAATTACAACACGGCTTTTCAACAATATGCTATATATTCCCACTTTATCTGCAAATATTTTAAGAATACCGCTTTCGTTAAAAACTCCAACTTCGTTTTTTACCTGTATTGCTTTCACAGTTGATGGCTGAACTTGTTTCTCCACATTATAAACAGAATTTTTATTATTATTAGCAGCAACAGGAGCATCCCATTCAACACGCTTTTGAGCATTAGCAGTCGGCGTGGTAGATTGATGAGGGAAAGTTTTTTCTTCGGCTTGGCTTATTTTATCCTGGACTCGACATAAAAGATACAAGAATTCTTCTTTTCCTCCGTTTCGAAAGCCTCCAGACAATCGTATAAGTTTTGTGAACTCTTTAAATTCCATCTTTTTGGCTTCAACCAATTCTCTCCCCCGCTCAACTACAACATCAAGTAGCTGTTTAAGATCTTCTTGATTTTGTTCTAAATCGCAAAGAAAATTCCATAATTCTTCAATTTTATCTTTAAGAATATAATCGATAAAATTATCAATTTTATTTTTATCATTGTACAAACTAAATAAATCATCAAAATAATTATTATTGTTTGTATGAATAAACTGCTCCAATAAGCTTTCTGAATCTCTGAAACTTCCCTTTGCCAATTTTATAATAATATTCAAATCACTTTCTTTAACTTCAATTTTTTCTTGTTGACATATATACTCCAACTTTTTTTTGATGTCAGATTCTTTGGCAAGCAGAAATTTGAACCTCTGGCACCTAGAAGCAATTGTAATTGGTATTTTATGAAATTCAGTAGTACAAAACATAAAAACAACATACTCTGGAGGTTCCTCTATTATCTTTAATAAAGAATTTACAGCCTCTCTAGTGAGCATATGAGCCTCATCAAGGATAACGATTTTATATTTATGAGAAATTGGTTGTGATATAACTTTTTCACGTAATAAACGAGCATCATCAATACCTCTGTTTGAAGCAGCGTCAAGTTCAAAGATATCCATATCTTCAGTAGAAAAATTTATACAACTTTCACATTTTTCACATGGAACGAGTACATCAGCTTCTTGTATAGGAGTTAAACAATTAATTGTTTTTGCAAATATTCTAGCTGTAGACGTTTTACCACAGCCTCTAGGACCAAAAAATAGATAGGCATGACCAATGGAATCAGATTTTATCTGATTGGAAAGAGTTTGAACAATATGTTCTTGGCCAATTAACTGTAAAAAACTTTGCGATCTGTATTTTCTATAGACTACCTGATGTGACATTTTTTAATATATTTTCCTGTAATAAAAACATTTCTTCCTGAGATAAATTTTCAGTATCTAGTTTGGATATATGATCATAACCAAGTATATGAAGAATTCCATGTATTATACATCGAAACAGCTCCTCTTTTGATGATATTTTTAGATCAATTGCGTTTTTTTCTATTATGGAAAAACATAAATCAATCTCACCAACCGGTCCTAAATTAAAACTAAGTACATCGGTCGAATTATCAATATCTCGATATTCAAGATTTAATTTTCTAATTGCTATTTCATCAAGGAAGTTTATCTCTATCGAAAAAAATTCTTTACATTTATTTAACTCAAAAAGAAAAGTGTCATTTTGTATTAGTTTATCCAGAAATATATTTATATCCTGAACTAACTGTTTTGGTACAAAATGACACTGAAAAAAAGTTTTATTTCTTAGCTTTTCTTTTGGCATGACTTCTCTTTCTCTTTTGTTTTTTAACTGCTCTTCTCTTATCCCTCATAAGGCTTCCCTTACTTCGGTAAAACTGTCTCTTCGTCAATTCTTCAAACACACCATTACTAACTAATTCTCTAACGAGTCTTCTCCAAGCAACTTCTGGATTCTCGTCAGCTCTTACTGCTATAGACATAAATTCTCACCTCCTCATCCGAATAATTTATTGTAGTTGAGGACATCTTTAATCATAATGATTATCCCCAGCGCTAATAATAACACAAAACCTAAGAATGTTATAGTATTATAAAGCTTTTCATTGGGTCGCTTCTTAAAAATCATTTCAAAGATTATAAATAAACCATGCCAGCCATCCAATGCAGGAAAAGGAATAGCATTCATAAATCCTATTGCCAAACTAATAAGAGCTGTAATAGTCATTAATCCAGCAAAACCATTTAAATCTATGACTTTTTTGGTAACTGCATATGTTCCAACTGGACTACTTACACTGTCTGCAAGTGGCTGTATATCCTTTTTATCAAAGGCTTGTTTGAAAATAGTACCTAATGTATTTACATAGTTATCAGTGGCATTGTAGGTCTGCAAAACGCCAGCAAATGGAAAAGAAAAGCCATCGAATTGAGCTCGTATAAACGAAGCATCTCCACCTAGTATATAAAAACCAATAGGACCTTGACCTTCTTTTAATTCTTCTTTCGTTCTAGGAATTACGTTAACATTTTTTTTGACGCCACCAAGATATGGAGCAACTTCTAGTTTTATCTCCTTACCTAAGTTTTTATCTATAATAGATTTATATTCTGCTACACCGTTATAATCAATATCATTAACTTTAATAATGACATCTAATGATTTAAGTCCAGCTTTTTGAGCAGGAGAACCTTCTTCTAGAGACCCAACTCCAATTTTTGACGATTTATTATCTCCAAAAGGATAGTTGTAATTAGGATTAAATCTACCGCCAATAAAAGTACCACCTGATGCAATAGCTAGTCCTGTGAAAATAACAGCAACTAAAACAAAATTCATAAAAACACCTGCGAAAATGATAATTAATCTTTTCCATGGTTTAGCAATCGAATAACTTCTAGGATTATCGTTTGATTCCCCTTCTCCAAGCATTTTCACATAACCTCCAATTGGAAATGCCCTAATACTATATTGAGTTTCTCCTTTTCCCCATTTATATAATAAAGGTCCCATACCAATTGAAAACTCTTCTACTTTAACTCCAAATTTCTTTGCAGCTAAAAAATGACCAAGTTCATGAATACAAACGATAGCAGTGAGTATAAGCAAAAAAAGAAGTATTAAAGGTAAACTAGTTATAATTCCCATTAATACTTCAAATATATTTTTTATGGCAGTTTCAATCATTAAATTGTATTTATTTCAATTATTTTTTTCCCTTTTAATTCTTCAACCTTTTTGTTGAATTGTTTAATAACATCTTCAACTTTGTTTTCTAAAGTTTTTTTCTGATCTTCAGATATGATTTTTTCTTTGAAATCTTTATCAATCTGAGTCATTTCATCACGACGAATATTTCTTATTGCTATTAGACAGTCTTCAGCATATTTTGAAACTAACTTTCCAAGCTCCAATCTTTTTTCTTGAGTTGGAGCAGGAAATACGACTTTCAAAGTTCCTCCATCAACATTTGCATTAAGGTTTATAGAATTCATAATGGATTTTTTGACTTCTTCTGCAATGGTCATATCCCAAAGATTTACAACATATGCACCAGCACCAAGTGAATTAACTGTGCCTAATTCCTTAATTCTCATTTTGGAATTATAAACATCACATTTAACTTCTTCCAAAATCAAATTACCACCACCACTGGCATGAATAAATTTTATTTGATCAATAAAGTAATCAACAGCTTTATCCAATTTAGCAGTATCCATAATTTCAAATTCCTAATGACATTTTATAAAATCTTCTTACTTTAATATTTTCACCAAATTTTGCAATAGATCTTTTTATCAATTCTTCAATAGTAATACTAGAGTCCTTAAAATAAGGTTGCATTAATAGTACAAAATCTTTGACATCTTCTTTTGAATCTTCAACTTCAGATGAATCTATATATTTAGGATCATTAAGTACTATCTGAATTGCCAAATCTTTGGCTAAATCAACAAATTCTGTGTTACGAGCTACGAAATCGGTTTCACAATTTAATTCAATCATTACTCCAATTCTGAAGTTATGAACATATGAATAAATTATTCCTTGATTGGCTTCTCTTTCCATTTTTTTGGTTGCAGAAGTAAGACCTTTTTCAAACAAAACTTTCAAAGCTTTTTCATAATCGCCTTCTGCTTGCTCGAGAGCATACTTAACATCAGCAAGACTTGCTGCAGTTTGTTCTCTTAAAAGTTTGATATCTTCTATACTGACTTTCATATTGCGAGATTTTAAAAATAATTATTTGCTTTTTGTATCAGTTTTAGCTTCTTTTTTTACAAATGGCTTATCTTGAGGTTTAGCTGCAACAACGTTCTTTGCAGGAAATTCTCGTCTTGGCTTAAATGCATTTTCCTTGACTGGAGCTACATTTGTTTTAACCGATTGCTCTGTTTTCTTTTCTGAATCAATATCTGTCATTTTTACTCTTACAACAGTTGGTTTTTCTGCTTCAATTTCTACTGAAGTTTTTGTATGAAGCTTTTCTGTCATTTTTTGAATATCGACATCAATTTTATCAAAATCAACATCATCAGGCATACCTGTTCTTTGTACAACAACTCCTTTTACATAGTTAGCAATCAATTGAATTGATTTGATTGCATCATCATTTCCAGGAATTGGATATTTTATTAAATCAGGATCAGCATTAGTATCGTGCAAAGCAACTACTGGAATACCTAGTTTTATAGCTTCTCTAACCGCATTTTTTTCGTATTTAGAATCTACTACAAATATTGCGACTGGTTTTTTTTCCATTACTCTGACACCACCATATAATCTTTCAAGCTTTTTTAATTCTTTTTTCATTAAAACCAACTCTTTCTTCGTTCTATTTTCGATACCTTCAGAGAATGATTTCAAAATTTCATTAATTTTTCTAACTCTCTGTCTAACACTAGCAAAATTGGTTAATAAACCACCTGGCCATCTAGAAATAACATAAGGCATTCCTAAATGTCTTGCCGTGTCTTTGATAATGTCTTGGGCTTGTTTTTTGGTACCTACAAACAAAATATCTCCTTTTGTTGAGGCATCCTTCAAAAATTCAAGAGCATCGTTGAGATAATTTACTGTTTGTGATACATCAATAATATGAATACCACTTTTTTCGCCAAAAATAAATTTCTTATTTTTGGGATTCCACTTATTTGTCTGGTGTCCGAAATGAAGACCAGCTTCAAGAAACGTTGATATGGTTTCTTTTGAGTTATCTATTTGTGCCATTTTTTCCTCCTTATAGGTCTGATCCACTGTAGGTTAAATAAAGTAAGAAGGTTACAGTGGAATGGTTTTACCGCATAATATCATAACTTTAAATAAATTTCACTACCCCCCCGCTCTATTACGCCTGCTATTTCTAAATCTGTTAGTTCAGAAAAAATACTTTGAATATCACATCCAATAGAATCCGATAGTAAGTCGACCGTTGAAACACCTTCTTTTAATAAACTAATAATTTTTTGAGACAAATCAGAATAATTATTACTAATGTTAGCTTTTTGAATTGTACTTATATAATCATTTGAATAATCTTCAATAATATCTGTAGCTGTTGTCACTAATTTGGCAATATTCCGATTAATAAGCATGTTACAGCCTCGCGAGGTTTCTCTTGTAATATCTCCTGGAACAGCGTAAACATTCCTTCCCGCATCAAATGCAAAATTACATGCCAAAAGACTACCGCTTTTCAGAGCAGCTTCTGTTACAAGCAATCCCTCACTTAAACCAGCAATAATCCTACTTCTCTGCACAAACAAGGCTGGATGAGGAAGAATTTCAGGAAAGAGTTCACTAATAATTAGTCCATTATTTTCAATAATTTTTTTGTATAGAATTCCATTTGTTGAAGGATATATATAATTCAGTCCACAACCAAGAACTGCGATAGTACCATTTTGTATTGATGAATAATGTGAAATACTGTCTATGCCTAGTGCCATACCCGAAACAATTATAAATCCATAATCTGATAATCCTTTTGTTATATCTTTAGTTGCATTAACACCATACCCTGTTGGTCTTCTGGATCCAACAACGGCAAAACATTTTTGATTAATCAAGGAGATATTACCTATGTAAAAGATAAAATCAGGAGGATTTGCAATATTTTTCAATAGTTGAGGGTAGTTTTCATCATCAATATTTAAGATCCCAATATGTCGTTTTTCCACATTTTCGACAAATTTTTGTTTCCAGTTTTTATAATCTTTGAATGAAATAGACGACTCTGTATGATGAAAATATTCTATCAATTTTTCACCTGTACAAGTATTTTGTGCTTTTTTAAGAGTTTTGGGACCGATGCCATCAAACGAACGCAAATAAAGATTTATATAATCTTCATCATTCATTTTATTTTCTCATTAATTTTATAATCTTTATAAAGCCAATCTATAAACTTTCTAGCGACTTTAACTGTATTACCACTGCTTCCCCCTTTCTCTAAAAGTAATGTAAATGAATATTTGGGATTATCATATGGGAAATAACCTGTTACCCACCCATGCCTATTAGGATAAGCTCCAGTAGCAGGATCTGGAGCACCAAATTCAGCCGTTCCAGATTTAGCAGCTACTTGTACAAACGATGAATTCATATCCTGAATAATTCCAGTATGCACACCACAATACATACCTTCTTTAATAATATCTAAAGTGTTTTTTGAAACATTAATACTATTTCTTATAATTGGCGAGGTTTTTGTCTTTGTACTATCCTCAAGACTATCATTCGTAGCCATTACAACTCTAGGTTGCAGAACATTACCTCCATTTGCAATTGCAGTAACCATTGTCTGCACTTGTATTGGTGATAATAAAGTATACCCTTGTCCGATTGAAGCATTTAATAAATCTCCTGTGAGCCATTCTTCACCTGTTAATTCTTTTTTAATTGAAGGAGATGAAATATATCCAGGATAACCTTCAGGCATATCGATACCAGTTTTTTTACCTAAGCCATATCGGGATCCATATTCAATAATTTTATTAATAGCCAGTCCCTTGGTATAGTCATCCATTTGAAGAGTGGATTTCATAAAAAAGATATTACTTGACCTACACAAACCACCTACAACATCGAGCGTTCCTTGATTAATATTTGAAAAATCTCTAAATGTAACATCACCAAATTTAAATAATCCACCAGTAGGAAACATAGTATCTTTGGTTATAGAACCAGTTTCCAGCAAAGCTGTTGCCGTATTCAATTTGAAGTCTGAACCTGGAGGATACGTGCCATCAATAATTCTATCCAGCATTGGAGAATTCGGATCTTTATTTAATTTATCAAAATCATTATTACCAATTCCACCAACAAATAAATTATCATCATAAGAAGGAAGTGATATATAAGCCAAAACTTCTCCTGTATTAACATCCTGTAAAAGTCCTGCAGCACCTGTCGCCTTATATTCTTCCATACCTGATTTCAAAATATCATATAAGCTCTTTTGAATATCAATATCTACAGATAAGTATAAGTTTTTACCATTAACTGGAGATGATTCAATATTTCTTTTTTGAGTATCAGTATCCACGGAAACTTTGCCATCATTTCCACGAAGAAGTGAGTCATATGATAATTCAACGCCAGCTTTTCCTATTTCAGTATTTGGTCTATAACCAAGATTAATCTCATCAACAACTTCTCCAGTATAACCGATCAAATGAGCTGTTAATTCCTTTTGCAGATATACTCTTTGTGATTCTTCTTCAAGCCTTAATCCTTTGTATCTTGAAGGATCAGATAAATATTGAGTTATAAAGATAGGATTGTTAAAATTTTTATCAATTAGTATTCTATCTGGAATAATTTTTTCATTTTTTTTGTCATTGCCTACTAAACCATTGTTAAATTTTTGAATATCCAAAACTTCATTATATTTTTTATCGATATATTCGATTTCTGATGTTTCAATAGATGTTATAGATGCTTTTAACTGGTTATAATCTGATATAACTAAGGGTTCTAAATATAATGTAAATGATGATTTATTTTGAACAAGTGGTTTGCCGTTTCGATCAAATATTAGACCTCTTGAAGCTTTAATATATTCCATTCTGAATTTTGACACAGAATCATTCCTTAATTGTGCACCTTGTATCATTTGTATATTAAATGAAGACAGAGCAACAACAAAAAGTAGCACAAGCGTTAATATTGTAGTAAAGATCTTATCTTTCATTAGGTTTATGTGAGAATATTGATATTGCACCACCAACGAGTCCTACGAGGATAAGGACTATAAAAATATTATACGACAAATTCATCCTATAATCACTCATAAGATATATAGTCAAAAAATAATTAAGAATAAAGAATACAAGACAAATAATAAAATATATAGTTCTATTTTTTGAATATAAAAAAGTTATAGCAAGAAAAAATATTGATTCAAGAATTAGCATCATCAGAGGCAAAAAACCAATGATATTCAAACTTGATCCTAATGATAAGAAATAAAAAAAACCACATATTGAGTAAAAATCCTTATTTCTAAGAATTAATAAAAGTGATAAATATACGAATTGACCTATAAAAAGACTATATCCGAAAAGTTGTAAATCCATAGATTTATCAACAAATCCCCATAAAAGAAATAATATAATTATAAAAACTTTTAGTATCATAGATATACGTACAAAATATCAACATTTAAGATATCAGCTTCTAGATAAAATTTCTTTTTGTCGTCCGCAGAAATTTTCACAACTTTCCCTACATATATACCTTCTGAAACCTGATCTCCTAAAGAAGAAGTGAAAAATAAATCCCCTTCCTTAACTGTTGTTTCCAATCCTATATCTGTACAAACAACAAGCCCGTCCTTATATCCATCGACTAAAGCGGTCGATGTCGAAGTACTTTTTATAGGTAATTTAATATTATCAATTACATAATATGGCAAAATATCAGAACTATATTCTCTAGCTACATATATTTTTCCGATTAAACTACCACTATCGTTAAAAACAGCCTTCCCTTCTTTAATTCCATTCTTCAATCCTTTATCGATAGTAATCTTAACTGGAACTTTATCTGATGGCACAATAGAAATATTTTTAGTTACTATAATATCCGCTTTGGGATTATAAAAGTTTAGTAATTTTTTTACAGATTCAAGATCTTTAACACTATCTTTAATATTTTGAATATCTACATCCTTTTTGATAATTTCTTTCCTTAGTTCTATATTTTCTGTCACTAATTTTTCATTGTCTTCAAATTTTGAAAAAAAACTTGACGATGCTTTTTTCATATCAGTAATAGTTTGCCCAATAGTAGTTGAAAAAATATCTAGTATAGGAATAATACGGAAAAATCCCGCATAAGAGAGTAAAACGATAACTAAACATAATACAAAAAGTATTCCTCTGATATTATTTATTTTAGGACTTTTATATAAGTTCATCCTTATCTACTTGGACTTTTGAAAGCAAATCAATATCTTCAAGTAGCATCTGAGTGCCTTTTACAACACATGTAATAGGATCATCAGCTACTATACATTTGATTTTAACACGTTCCTCACAAAATTTGGCAAGACCTGGAATCATGGCTCCACCACCTGCTAAAATAATTCCCTTTTCACCAATATCTGATAAGAGTTCTGGAGGGGCTTCTTCCAAGGCTATAGAAATAGCTTCTGTGATAGCCTTTAGTTGTACTGTTATGGCTTCTCTAATTTCAAGTGATGTTAATATCAAAACTTTTGGCATGCCATCAACCAGATCTCGTCCTCTTACTTCTGCTGTTTTATTATCACCTGTTTCATATGCAGAACCTATCTTGATTTTGATATCTTCAGCTATTCTTTCACCAATAATAATATTATATTTATGTCGAACATAATTAACGATTTCTTGATCCATCTCATCACCAGCAATTTGTATTGTTTTATCAACAACAATACCTCCTAGTGAAATTATCGCTATGTCAGTAGTACCACCACCAATATCAACTATCATGCTTCCTTGAGGTTCGGTTATTGGAAGACCAGCACCTATAGCGGCAGCCATTGGTTCTTCTATAACAAATGCTTGTCTAGCACCTGCACTTTTAGCAGCATCTTTGACCGCTTTTTTGCCAACTTCAGTAGCTGTGGAAGGTATACCAATAACAACTCTAGGACGAGGAATTTTAATTATTTTTGTAGAACGGCCATAAGCTAATTCTATAAAATGCTGAATCATATCACGGGTAGCGTCAAAATCGGACACTACTCCATCTTTTAGAGGACGTATGGCAATAATGTTGGCAGGAGTCCTGCCAATCATTTTTTTGGCTTCAGTGCCAACACTTAATATTTGTTTAGTTTTCTTGTTAATTGCAACTACAGTTGGTTCGGTAGCCACAATCCCCTCGTTTCGCAGGGCAATCTTAGTATTTGCAGTTCCCAAATCTATACCAATATCATCTGTGAAGAGTTTCCAAAAAAAATCTATTAAATCTCTTGGCATAGCTAAATGGTTGCAGATATCAAATTATTTCTCAGCTGTTAAACTTAATACAGAATCCTTAAGAGATTTATAACATCTCATACAAGAAACTACTTTAGGCGAACCTTTTACTAAACGAACTTCTCGAAAATTTGGCTTTACGCTTTCAGAATGCTTTACAGCATCTAAACCACGAGGACCTCTATTTGCGAATGTTTTCTTTTTATTATGGCTGGTATGTCTACCGTTGTTGCGTTTTACGCCACCCTTACCACAAAATGCACATACCTTGGACATGATATATCAAATTAATTACTATGGGATGAGGATATACCAAAACGATTTTTTTTTCAATATGCATATAATTTACTTAATCATTCACTTTATACTACCAATTCATCCTGAAACAATTACTAATGTTGCATAAACTGTCTTAAAGATAAGAATCTTATACATTATTAAAAATATGTAGAATTAATACAACTTAATTATTATATGGTACTCCTAAGTAAAATACGTTAAAATATACCGTCACTTTGGTGTGAATTTTGATGCATAGAAAAATTGTTCTACACCAATTTAGAGTGGATAACCCAACATAACCGTGGTTATTTTGAGAAATCCTAATCGACTGTTCGTAAGAACATCGTTCAGTATCATACCCTCACCAAGGTGACCTATTGAAAATTTTTTATTTTTACGATATAAAGACTGTTGTAAGAATGAGGTTCTTTTTTTATCATGATTTTCCTGATAATATGCTCTTTATTAGTGCCGAAGTAACTCAGTTGGTAGAGTAGCTGTTTTGTAAACAGCAAGTCGCGGGTTCGAGTCCCGCCTTCGGCTCCACTGTTGACTGCCAGAAATAAAAAAATTGTCTAAATGAGCATTTTTTTCATATGCTGGAGTAGCTCAGCTGGTAGAGCATTCCCATGGTAAGGGAAAGGTCATGGGTCCGAGTCCCATCTTCAGCTCCATAAAACAAAGAGGTGAGAAATTAGAATCAGATGTCAAGAAAGCATAAATTTCTAATTTCTCATTTTTTACATTATAATCATTGTGCATGCGGGCGTCCGTTAATGGTAAACGGGTGGTCTCCAAAACCGCTCCTGGAGGTTCGAGTCCTTCCGCCCGTGCCAGCTTTGGTACTATAATTTTTAATTGTTAACTTGCCCCAATTCCTAACTATCCCACTCCCCACGCATATCTTGCAAAAATAAATAAAAAACCATACAATACATCGCTCTAAGTACAAAAACGCTTTTCAATTGTTACAATGAAAAAAATAAAGAAATTTAACTTAAAAAAATTGCTGAAGAAAACCGCAAAAGGTTTATTTCGCTTAACACTAATTCCTTACGGAATAGCTACCTATAAGGAGCTAAAAACAGTAGACTGGATGACATATTGGCAGACTGTAAAAGTCGCCGCTTTTGTTATATTATTCTCTGTCGTAACCGCATCTTTAGTATATGGCGTAGACCAGATAATATCCAAATGTTTTTACTTTATAAATAAATGATACTTAATAAGAACAAGGGAAAATTCGCGTGGTATGTCCTTTATACTCATTCAGGACATGAACACAAAGTTTCCGAATTAATTAAACAGAGAGCTGACAATGCAGGTCTAGGCGAATTAATACAAGAAATTGTAACACCAACTAGAAATGTAACTCAGATCAAGAATGGTAAAAAGAAAGATGCAACAGAGAAAATTCTACCAGGTTATATTTTAATACATATGGTCTTGGGTGAAGATACTTGGGCAATCGTAAGAGATACACCAGGAGTAACCTCTTTTGTAGGAACAGAAAAAAAGCCATCAGCAGTTACAGACTTACAAGCTGATGCAATTATTAAATTCTCTAAATTACAACAACCAGTATTAAAGACCAACATAACACCTGGAGATACAGTAAAAGTAAAGAATGGCAACTTCAAAGAATACACTGGTATAATAGATACTATTAATGAAGAAAAAGGAAAAGTTACAGTGAAACTTCATTTCTTAGGTAGAGAAGTTCCTGTAACATTAGATATTTTAGAAATTGAAAAGATTTAATTATGGCAAAAAAAATAAAAGCAACAATAAAGTTTCAGATTACAGCAGGAAAGGCTAATCCAGCTCCTCCTGTAGGACCAGCATTAGGTCAACACGGGTTAAACATTATGGAATTCTGTAATGCTTTCAACGCTTTGACAGCAAACATGGATGGATTAACAATACCTGTAATAGTGACTGTATTCGAAGACAGAACATATACATTCATTACAAAAACTCCTCCAACTGCTGATTTAATAAAGAAGGAAATTTCATTAGCCAAAGGTTCTGGTACACCTAACAAAACAAAGGTTGGATCAGTAAGTATGGATATTTTGAAAAAAGTAGCAGAAATGAAACTAAAAGATATGAATACAAAAAACATGGATTCTGCACTGGCTATGGTAGTCGGAACAGCAAAAAGCATTGGTTTAAATATTACTGAATAATAAATGGACACTAAGAATATTCTAAAAAAGATAAAATCACAAAAAGTTAGAAAGTTTGATGAATCAGTTGAAGTAATACTTTCTGTTGTTCAGCCAAAATCTGGAGATGCAGCAATTAGAATGGATATCAACATTCCAAATTCATTTGGAAAACAGAAATCAGTTCTTGTTCTTTGCGATAAATCAGAAGCTGATGGTGCAAAAGGTGCAGACTTCATTGGATTGGAAGATTTTGTAGAGAAAATAAAGAATGGATGGAGAGAATTTGATGTTGTAATAGCAACACCAACAGTTATGCCAAAAATCGCAATATTAGGTAAATATCTTGGTTCATCAGGTCTTATGCCAAATCCAAAAAACGGAACAGTTACCAAAGATGTAGCAAAGGCAATTGGTGAATTCAAATCTGGTAAAATCAATATTAAGAGTAATAAATCAGGTCAAATCCAATTAGCAGTAGGTAAAAAATCAATGGATGATGAAAAACTTTCTGAAAACATTGAATACACAGTCAAGACATTAAGCGAAGGAATCGAAAAGAACTTTAATACTAAGGTGAAAAGCATTTTTGTTAAAACATCAATGGGCGTTCCCTATAGACTAATTTAAATCAATCTGGTATTATACCAAACGTCTGAGACACTAGGTTCCGGTAGGAATAAATCCTGGTTAGACAAATAAAACTACATAAAATGGTATTATTTGTTTTGTCTCAGCGAATTTAGCTGAGATTTTTGTTTTTTAAAACTATGGCAAAAAATACAAACCAAAAAAAACAATTAGTTGAAAATTATAGAAAGCTGGTAAATAAAGCAGCTGGTATATATTTGTTCAGCGGTTCACTTAACGCTTCAAAGACACAAGCTCTGAAGAAAGTATTAAGTGATGATGCAAAATTAACTCTAATTAAGAACACATTGTTCAATTTAGCAGTTAAGGAAGAAGGTATCGAGATTAATGCAGCTGACTACAATAACGTATTGTTCGTAGGAACAAGTCTAATTGAAGATGCTGGAGCATTAAGTAAATTTTTATCAGAGAATGACTACAAGATTAATTCTGTAGTTGTCGGAACAAACGTTTATAACGGCAGTAGATTGAAAGAAATCGCAGGTTTGGGTAGTGCATATCAAGTAAATGGGAAACTAGTTTCCATACTTGCTACTCCTGCAACACTATTGGTTAAAGATCTTCAGAGTCCTATCCAAAAACTAGTCTCTGTTTTATCTCAAATTAAATAATATTTATTAATTTTATATAATTATGTCAACAAAAATTGAACAAATCATCGAACAGATCAGCGAATTAAACATCGTTGAAGTAAGCGATTTAGTAAAAGCACTCGAAGAAAAATTCGGTGTATCAGCAGCTATGCCAGCTATGGCAGTTGCAGCTCCAGCAGCAGCAGCAGAAGCAGTAGAAGAAAAGACAGCATTTGATGTAGAAATAACATCAGCTGGTGGTAACAAAATTGCTGTTATCAAGGCAGTAAGAGAATTAAATTCAGCACTTGGACTCAAGGAAGCAAAAGACCTTGTAGACGCAGCACCAAAGATGGTATTGCAGGGTATAAAGAAAGAAGATGCAGAAAAAGCAAAAGCAAAATTAGAAGAAGCAGGAGCAACAGTAACAGTAAAATAAGTTACTCAAACTCTAAGATTAAGAGCACCATAATGGTGCTCTTTTTTGTTTCCCCCCCACTCTTTTTCCTATTATCACTGTCATTTCGAATGAAATGAGAAATCTCGTCAGAACCTCTATCAGTATTATAATAAGTAAAATTTTGGTAATAGTCATTTAATAAGTCGTACATTTACTATTTATTCTATTAGTATTTATATCTCAGTATTTTGGTAATTCCCCAATATTGAGATATAAATCTAATATGATTAGATTTACTCGATGGAAGTAGGAAAAACAAAATTTAAAGAAAAAACGTTACAAATGTATTTTATTGTCATTCTAGCATTCTTTCTAAGCTGGTTACTAAACCAAGGATATATATTCATCGTTGTCGCTGGCTACCCATTGTTAAACCCAAAGCAGATTGAAGGGATAATAAGGAAGGCATATGGGAAAAAGTAATAACATAAGGAGTTTAAAGCAACAAGAAATAGAATCTGAAATAAAAGATAATATCTCGCGCCACAATCCCCGAAGACGACTAAGAAAAATTTTTGAGATAATGGTAATTGAAATATTTTTAATTTCAGTAATATTATTTCTTCTATTTAAAGATTCAGTATACCTTATTCTGGCTTTTGAAGATTTAATTGGAGGCATTATATATATTATTCAGAAGTATATTTTAAAAGATATTTTTCATGTTTAATATGATTATAAGATTAATACTGGATCCCAGCTTTCGCTGGGATGACAGACACCCGACTGGCACTAAGTTTGTACTTTCGTAATTCGAGACTTTTTTAAAAGGACAGAATATTTTGCACCAGTTGTAATACAGCTTTATCAACAAATCCATAAAAAAAGTATTAAAGAACAAAGCTCAGAATGGAGTAATATGCAGTTAATAATGGTTAATGTTTAACTATTAACTTTTAATTATTTATATGTTGTATACAGCTCTGGCTGTTTAATAATAAGTTGTAAACCTTCTGCGACTAAAAGAGCTGGATTGTCAGCAACATAAAAAGATACTCCAATACTTTTCGTAAAAACTGAAGCAATATTTGGTAACATAGCAGATCCTCCTGCGACCATAACTCCAGCATCAACAAGATCTGAAGATAATTCTGGTGGAGTTTTTTCCATTATCTGCTTTATCATCACAACAATATTCATCAATGTAGGTTTAATAGCATCAATAATGTCATTCGTTTGCAAAACTATATTCTTGGGCATATTAGTAGTAGCATCACGTCCACGAACTTCCACTTCTAATTGCTCGTCAACTCGAATAGCGTTACCAATCTTAGTTTTCACAATCTCTCCCATAGAAAAGCCAATAATCAACTGATGATGTTTTTTAATATGAGTAATAATAGACTCAGTTATACTAATACCTGCAAGCCTAGTTGAATTGGATAAAACTAACCCTCCCAATGACATTATTCCCATTTCTGTAATACCACCTCCAACTGAAATTATTGTATTGCCAAAGGCAGAATTAATATCCATTTCCGAGCCAAGTGCGGCACATAATAACGATGGAACAAGGTAAACTTCTCGAGCTCCTGCAGCCATACCAGCTTCATACATAGCTCTACGCTCAACTGAAGTTATTCCTACAGGAATAGATAGTATTAAATCAGGTTTAAACAACCGATTTTTTTTTGAAATTTTTGAAATTATATATGAAAGTACAGCGGCTGCTACTCTAGGACTAGATATAACACCTTCTTTGATAGGATATGCTACAGCAATATTTTCTGGTGTCTTTCCTATTGTTTTCTGAGCTTCTTCACCAATGGCAATTACCTTATTTGAAATACTATCAATTGCAACGATAGAAGGTTCTTGATATAGAATATCCCCTCCTTCTCCGACAACTACTGTTTTAACCGAACCAAAGTCTATCGCTATTGTTTTTCGAAACATTATTAGAAATTACGGTAAAATAATGATATATTTCATTATATCATATTATTTAGATGAAACGTTTTAAAAATATTTTTAATATAATGGAGTTTTTTTTACTTTTGCTTATAGTAATAATTGTATACATTATTGCGACAGGTTATAAATATGATTTCGAAAAGAAAGTTCTCGTCCAAACTGGCGCCCTAACCATTGAAAATCTAGAAGATAATACAACAGTACTATTTAATAACGAAAAATATAAGGATGAAAGGAACCATTCTTTCAAGCAGCTTGATCAAAAAAATTACACATTCAAAATAACCAAGGATAGCAGAAAGGATTACACTACTTCAGTAGATATTAAGCAAGGAGAAGTCATATACATAAGCCCTATTTTAATCCCCAATCATATCAAAATTAATTCGATACGAGAAAACATAAGTAATATAAGTACTTCTGAAAGATTTATGTTTTATACAGTTAAAGAAGATAATAAAATTTTCATTGAAAGATTAACACTTAATAAATCACTTTTTAATGTAGATAGTACAATTGTTGGTGTAAATATTACGGGCGTCCTAGATTTTAGTAAAAGTATTAAAATAACACACAACGATAACGGTAATTCAGTGCTAATAAGCGATGATAAAAAGACATTGCTAATCGACTTCAATAAATCCATATTTAGCGACATATCATCATTAATTCCATCAGGAGCCATAACATCATATGAGCTAAGAGATAATTATCTAATTATTAGATACGAACAGTTATTATACTCATTCAATATAAGCGATATCCAAAAAGTACAAAAGAACCTAGTATTCACAGGAAGCATAAAATCATATTCGATCGGAGAAAATAACAACATTTATATTATTTATGCCGAGAATGATAAAATATATATCGAAACATTTAGCATAGACGGAGTTTCACAAAATAAAACAGAAATAGTAGATTCACCCGACGAATTCGCGAAAAATAATATTTCGATGTCATATTTTTATCAAAACATTTATATAATAAATAACGACATTATTTACAAACTAAATAAAAATAAAATTATAGAATTTGAAAAGAATATATCTAGCATAAAAATTCAGGATCGAAATACCGCATACTTAATAGGAAAAAATAAGATTAGTTTATTATCAAAAGATAAATATTTCACAATAGGCTTAAAATATTCACCGATAGACATGCAAGTTTTCCCAGATTTATTTACGTTTTTTTATTCAGACAGCGAATATAAAATACACTTAGCGGATTTTGGAGGTCAGGATAATATAGTCACTGAAGATGCATCAACATCTTTCCTAATGACCCAAAACGGATCTGATAGCTACATATATTTTGGCTCCAAATCGGAAATAAAATATATTAAATTTGGAAATGATTAATTGCTTCCGGTAGGATTCGAACCTACGGCCTAGGCGTTAGGAGTGCCTCGCTCTATCCCCTGAGCTACGGAAGCTATATGGTCAGGGTAAGTGGGCTCGAACCACCGATCTCCAGACCCCCAGCCTGGCGCTTTAGCCAACTAAGCTATACCCTGTGAACACAATCAACTTTAACTTTATTATTTGATAAAACAAATCTTATTAATGTTAAGATTATACTCACACAATAACGCTAATAATATCAAATTTCCCCTATATTAACTAGACAAAACATATTATTCCAAAAAACGGTTTATTATTAAGAACTAGATCCTACTCTATTTCTGCTCTCTCACTATGATTAATTCATGTTTTATAAAACAAAAAAGAGGCTTATTAAGCCTCTTTACTAAATTCCGACAAATTTTATCTGGTAAAAGCACCATACCAATTTGTGTCATAAAGAACATCATCAATTGCTGTTGAATATTCAATAATATCTTCTGGTTTAAACCAAATTCCCATTTCTCTTGCAGAATTTTGAACACTGTCACTTGCATGAATAACATTTCTAATAGCCCAACCACCAGCGTCAGAAAGCTCATAAGATTCAAGTGTGTAATCGAAGCCTATTGTGCCAACATCTGCCTTTAATGGACTTGTAGAACCTCTCATTCGTCTTACTACTTCTATTGCGTGAGCACCTTGAAGTACCAAAACAACAACAGGACCTGCAGTAAGATGATCCATTAATCTTCTTCTTACATCAAGAGCTAATTCTTTTGGAGTTTTGTCCAATTTAACACCTTTTTCTAAATAACTATTGTAAGTTCTAGTACCAGTATCCATTAGCCATTCTTCGCTATCTGTATAATGTTGCTCTACAAGTTCTTTTGTAGGCCAAACCATTTTCATAGCTATGATTTTGAGACCTTTTCTTTCGAATCTTGTTATTAATTCACCAACAATCTTTCGTAGAACTCCATCTGGTTTAATTATAACAAGGGTTTTTTCTTTGATTATCCCCTTTAGCTTTTCATCATCTCGATGCATAAAAAAATATTAATAAATAAAAATTTACTAGCAATAGTACTTAAATTTACATTTTTTTGCAATCCTCGTATATAGCAAAAGTTTTCTGACCACATAAATCCCAACCACCAAGGAGATTATTACAAATAGGATAAAAAGAACCAGCTCTTTAATCTGTATGCCAGCAGGCATATTCGATAGAGAAAATGACGATATAAACAAAACTAATTGAATAATAAAATTTGACATAATTTCAAGTGGGAAGCGAAACAATATATTAGGAAATATCATATATAAATACGCAAGAATAGAAAGCAACGATATATAGGGAATTACCATAATGTTTGTAAACAATAACATAGGCGAAAAGGAGCTAAACACATTTATAGTATACGGTATAGTAAAGACTCCAGCAGAAAGTGATTGTGAAAATGGTACTCCAATAATATCTGGCAATATTTTGAAAAGATCTCTAGTAATATTTCCAAAGAGAATAATGCCTAAAGTTGCTAAAAACGACAGATGAAAACTAACGTTAAAAAGAATGTAGTTATCTAGAAATAACATGATTATTACCGAAATTAATAATATTCGTACATATGATAAGTTTTTGAATTGAAATGTTGCTAAATATGCTATAAAGCCCATTACAGCAGCACGTAAAACAGGAGCGGTAGGTCCAACAATAAGGACAAATATAACAACAAAAAAAATTGATGAATATATTTTATAAAATGTTGGTAATTTTTTTATTAACTGAGTTATGATTAAAAGAATTAGAGTTATATTAAATCCCGATATAACTAGAATATGCGAAATACCTGCATTGCGAAAAGCCTCATTCAGTTCTTGCGGTGGCTTAATGCCTAAAGTAATACCTTTCAAAACATTTGAAGTATCATAATTGAAACTATCAAAATTCTGAGACAATCTATTCCTAATATTTACAAATGTAGAATTATCCGAATAGTATTGGGCCTTAATGCAAGTAGCACTTCTTCTAATTCCTTGGTTAATTAATTCCGGATCTGTTACAAATTCGAAATTTTCAACACTTGTGCACTTAATTCGACTTCCGCTAGTAGGAAAGAAATAGCTGTTATTCATGACAACTTTCTCACTATACCATAATAATCTTTTAATACTAATAATTTTATATGAACCAACATAATCTACTGAGGAATCAACATTCACATTACTAGTTGAAAGAAAAGAAAAGAGTTGAAACGAATAAAATATACCAAATATAAAAATAAAAAGTATAACAAATTCTACTTTTTTATATATTATTAAAACAATAAAACAAAGAATAAGAAAGAAAAAAAGAAAAAAATCCCCCTTAATTCCAACCCCCAAATAATATCCAACAAGAAAGACACCAATAGATAATGAAATCAAATCAACTCTATTTTTAACATATTCATAAATCAATTTGGGATTTGATTTTATCATATACAGACTGGCTGATTATTTTTTTATCAACTAAATCAGTAACTTTGGCATACGGTCTACCAGATATTATTTTTTTTGCAGTAACCTCACCTATTCCAGGAAGTAAATCTAATTGTTTAGCATCAGCCTTATTAATACTGATTTTTCCAGTTATTGAAACACCTTCAGCAGCTGAAGTATCTTCTTGCTTGAATGGAATAAATATTTTATCCTCGTCCTTTAATTTCTTTGCTAGATTTATTTTCTCTTCTACATAGACAGCATCATAATTAGAGGCGAAACCTCCTGCTTTTTGTATAGCATCATCCACAATTGAACCATTTTTTAGTTCATATTGTCCTGGACTAACTACAGCTCCTGCTATGTGAATTTTTACAAATATCTCGGTAGTTCTCTGCCCTTCTTTCGTAATAAAAAAGAAAAGACCAAATGATAATAGGATGAAAATGATTACAGGGAGGACTTTTACCAAGAAAAATGTAAAAAAAGATTTTATCTTTTCCGTCACTTTTCTGTTATGGTAATTGAGTCTATTTTAACATTTTTGGATGTAGATGCAATAATTTTATCCAAAACATCAGAACCGTTTACAATTTCACCAAAATTAGTCATACGACCATCAATTGCTGGTAGATTATTTTGGGTAGAAATGAAAAACTTATTACCAAAACCATTAGCAACTTCAGAATACATAACTAGAGATCCTTTCTTGATTTTTTTTGACGTAATATTTTCCGTATACGAATATCCTTCTAAAACATAATAATCCTTAACAGACAATGTACTATTTTTATTCAAGACTTGTTGATTGAAATGTTCTGATAACATTGAGAAATTATCTCCAACGGTTGTCCTGTCCAACCCCAAACTATTTGCATTAATCTCTTCTCGAATTCGATATTCGGTTTCTGAATTACTAGAACCTTTACCAGTTAAAATATAATTTGGAGTGATTTCAATACTTTTCGTATTATCATAAAATTTATCCTTCGTTAAATTGACAATATTATTCACAGTATTTGGAGCATTATCTTTGTATAAAAGGAAAGACATTTTTCCAAGATTTGTATCAATATTTAGATAATATGTTTTTGACTTATCTAAATTATATTTATATTGATCAGAATATTGCTTAG
Source organism: bacterium (assembly GCA_037139335.1). Classification (GTDB taxonomy): domain Bacteria; phylum Patescibacteriota; class Dojkabacteria; order JAOAGR01; family JBAXGO01; genus JBAXGO01. The sequence goes on along the minus strand of JBAXGO010000001.1, from coordinate 39,125 downwards.
TACCAGTAATAGTATTTACAATTTTTTTTGACATAGTGAATATTGACTGCGAATTACCAGCAACCCAGACTAGGCCCAACATCAACAAAGCCGCACCAAAAAGAGTAAACATTAATTTTTTTATTTCACCACTTATAAAACTCATTTATTTGTTTTTAACAACTAGTTGCAGTATATTCTCTAGGATAATCACTTAAATTTACATATTCAAAAGGATTCTGATTTACCCCATTATATTTGATTATAAAATGAACATGAGGCCCTGTGCTTTTACCTGTACTACCCATTATACCAATTTGTTGGCCTTGCTGTACGTTATCTCCTGCACTAACAGATAGTTGTGAAAGATGTAAATATTGTGTGATATATCCATTTCCATGATCTATGCTAACTGCTATTCCTGAACCACCAGAAAGGCCATACCCGGCATACACGACACGCCCAGAAGCAGAAGCAACCAAAGGAGGATATGAATTGGAAGCAATGTCCACAGCAGGATGAACACTACTGTAACATGTAGAAATAGAACCTATTCCAGCAGTAGGTGGAATAAATAATGTTGAACCAGAAGGAACAACAATTATTCGCGTTGAAGTTCGAGCTACGACAGGATCTTGTATTGGTTTTGGTTTTTCTATTATTGCACCTGGGACGAGTATTTCTTGATTAACATTCAAATCAGTACTGTCTAGATTATTAATATCCAATATAACTTGTTCCGAGTATCCACTTTGTGCAATATTATATTTTTTCGCAATACTTGTCAGCGTATCACCCGAATTAACTTTATATAAAATTCCTGAAACGGGTAATATTTTTAGTGAAGTACCTACTTTTAATATAGAATAATCATTCAATTGATTAACATATGTAAGAGTATCTACTGTAATACCAAATTTAGTAGCAATACTGGATAAAGTATCTCCGTTTTGGACCTGATAAACTTGAATATTATCAATATTTTTATTATTCAATATTACGGTCTTACCGCCAGTGTCAAAAGCCGCATCATAGAAAGTAGCTGGTGTACCTGGAATATCCTTCTCTTCTTTTTTAATATTATTAGCAAATGCACCGATTGGAAGCAATGTTAATAGTATTACAAAAACTACTGAGTATTTATAATAAATACCACGTCCCCAAAAAAAGTTCTTGTAAAGTAATTTTTTGGATCTCTTTAGTAATATGGAAAGCCCAAAGAAAGTCTTTTTTATTGAATATGTTTTTTTGGGAATAGATAAAGCATTTTTATCTTTTTCGGTTTTACCAAATCTGAAAAGCCTAGGCTTCCGCAATTGTTTTACACGAAAAGCAGAGTGAAAATCGACACTATTTCTTTTTCTATTACCAGTATTATCTATTGTCATGGCTTTATTATATCATCATAATGGACTCAAAAGCATCAATAACAAACATAGACTATTAGATTATTTCATGAATTGTATCAAGAAAAGATTGATTAGTTTTAGTTTTTTTGAGTCTATCGGCAATTGCTGAAACAGCATCAATGGTCTTCATTTCATCAATCAGTCTTCGAATGCTCCATATCTTAGCAAGATTCTCCTTACCTAATAATAGATCTTCGTTTCTAGTACCAGATTCTTTAATATTAATAGCAGGAAATACTCTTCTCTCAGATAATGCTCTATCCAAATGAAGCTCCATATTACCTGTACCTTTGAATTCTTCAAAGACAACATCATCCATTTTACTTCCAGTATCAACCAAAGCTGTCGCAATAATTGTTAAACTTTTACCATTTTCAAAATTACGTGCAGCCCCAAAGAATCTCTTTGGTGGATACAAAGCAATTGGATCCATACCACCAGACAATGTTCTTCCAGATGTAGGCATTACAACATTATATGCTCTTGCCAAACGTGTAATACTGTCCAGAAGAATTACAACATCATGTCCAGACTCGACCATTCTTTTTGCTCTCTCCAAAGATAACTCAGCGACTTTAACTTGAACTTCTGCTGATTCATCAAAATTTGCAGCGAAAACTTCACCTTTCACGAAACGTGCCATATCTGTAACTTCTTCGGGTCTTTCTGCAATTAGAACAACCATTAAATGAGCATTAGGATGATTCTGGCTTATGCCTTTAGCAATGTCTTTTAAAAGCCATGTTTTACCTGCTTTTGGCGGAGCAACAACCATACCTCTTTGGCCATAACCAATTGGAGATAATAAATCAATAAGTCTAGTAGATAGTGTTTCTGGTTCTGTTTCAAGATTCATTATCTTGTTAGGAAATATTGGAGTCATTCTTTCGAAATACGGTCTATTAGTAGCTTCTTCTGCTTTAGTAGCATTAATAGAATCAACTCGAAGAAGAGATAAATATCTTTCATTATCTTTTGGAAGTCTAGCAAGACCAACAACAAAATCGCCCATTCTCATATTAAATCTTCTTATTTGAGAAAGAGACACATAAACATCATTTTCTGATGGTAAAAGTTTCATAGATCTCAATACACCATGAGTTCCATCAGCCATAATTTCCAATATACCTTCCACAAGTATGTTATTTCCTTGATTTTGAGTAGCAGCTGCAAGAATAAAAATAATTAAATCATGCTTATTCATTTCACCAACTCCCTCAAGATTCATTTTTGATGCAATCTCTCGAAGCTCCGCAACAGTCTTACCTTCAAGATCTGTGATTTTATAAGGTGTAAACTGTGGAACACTTTTTGAAACATTACTGCCGTTATTACTAGCATTATTAAACTGTGGCGGCATTGATCTATTATTTTGAACGTTTGAGTTTCCTTTTTGTTGGTATTTATTATCGAACGGTTTCTTGCCGAACTGATTAGAATTTCCGTTTTCATGGTTTCTCATAGGTCTATTTCTATCATTATTAAATGGTCTTTTCATTTCGTTTGACACATGTTTAATAACCTGGCCTTCAAAACCACTTCTTGTTTTTTCAACAGTTGTATTTTTTTCTTCGATTTGATTACTAGAAACTTTTTCTTGAACAACCTCTTTATTTATTTCCACGGGCTTAATGTCTTGGTTAGCAATAGTTTTCTCTTCTATTAAAACTTTTTCAACGATAGCTTTTTTCACTAATTCCTTTACTGGTTTAACTTTTTTTTCAACCTTTATTTCATCTTTGATAGATTTTATGGTTGGTTTTTTTCCTGGTTTCGATAATGATTTTTTTTCTTGAATTTCAGTATCCTCAGAAGTATTTACAGTAAGTAATTTAGTACGAGCCATGGTGGTTTTATGAAAAAAATAAAATTTTATGAGGGTAAAACTACTAGTATTATATAGTAGTTAAAATTATAGTCAATACAAATTGGAGCACATTTTTTCTATTTTTCAGCACTAAGTGATAACAATTACGAGGAATTTTTGAATTTCTATAATAAGTAGCTGAAGAATAAAAAGGGATCGGTACTGCCCCAACCGACCCCAATGACGAAATACACGATACTCCTTCATTGGTTCCCAAAGTGGCAGTTACTAAAGAATCCCTTTCGTATATAGCAAATCCGTAGGCTCAGTGTAGCTTCTAACCAACCAAGCCTAGGGATCTACTATTACGACAACAGTATAACCTATATAATGAGCAGTGTCAAGTCCTGTAGTATGGTCGTTTTATAGATAGTCGAAATAGGCAGTCATTTTTCACACATCAGGAATTTACGACGACTTCAGAATCTTTATAATCTAGATTAATTACTTTTACAGCCTTCTGACGAGACAAAAGATATTTACTAATCTTTGATTCTATAAGTTCATTAACCTTTCTTTTTATATTACGAGCACCATATTCTTCATCATAACCCTCTTTTGCAATATATTTTTTCAAACTGTCAGTGAAGCTAACTTGAATTTTTTTAATCTTTTTTATTCTATTAACCAATTCCAAAAGTTGAAGCCTGGATATTTCTTCAATATCTTTTTTAGTCAGAGATTTAAATATTACAATATGATCAATTCTATTGATCAATTCGGGTAACAAGTGTTTTTTTAATTCTTCCATAACTTTTTTCTCCATTTCCACATACGCTTCTTTTTCTGAATCTTCTTTTGATGCTTTTACCTTTAATCCTAAGATTTCATTATTGGCTATGGCCTCTGCACCCAAATTTGTCGTCATGACAATAATCGTGTTTTTGAAGTTTGCAATTCTTCCTTTATTATCTGTTAACTTCCCTTCTTCAAGTATCTGAAGTAATATATTTAATACATCTGGATGAGCTTTTTCTATCTCATCAAATAGAACCACACTGTAGGGTCTCTTCCTAATTTTTTCAGTCAACTGGCCACCCGTATCAAAACCAATATACCCTGGGGGGGATCCAATTAATTTAGATACACTATGCGCTTCCATAAATTCACTCATATCCAACTGGACTAAATAATCTTTGGAACCAAATAAAACCGCCGCAATTTGCCTCGCCATTTCAGTCTTACCAACTCCTGTTGGACCAGCAAAAAGAAAAGATGACATTGGCTTCTTCTCATCAGATATACCGACCTTCGCAACCTGCAATGCATCAGAAACTATATCAACAGCTTTTTTTTGTCCAATCACAGATTCGGAAAGAATCGATGGTAGATTTTTAATTTTTTTGACATCTGCAGTAGTCAGAGAGTTAATCGGAATTCCAGTCCATTGACTTATAACATCTTTTAAATCTCCTTCACGCATAAAACTATGTGCCTTCTTAGGTGCTGCAATATCGTTGACAAGTTTTTCAATTTCCCTTTTCGCTTCACGAATTTTTGCTGCGCCAGAGATATCATCAACTTCAATCAATCTTTGCTGTTCTTCTTCCAAACTTTGTAAAACCCCAATATTTTCATCAAGAACACTGACGTATTTTAAATTAATCTTGGATGCTGCTTCATCCAAAAGATCAATTACTTTGTCAGGTAAATACCTTTCTGTAATATATCTTTCAGACAGTTCAATAGATTCTTCTACTATCGCTTCGGAAATAGATACATGATGATGTTTTTCGAGCATCGGCTTGATTTTATTTACAATAATTTTGGCACTTTCTGCATCAATTTCATCAACAAATATTGGCTGAAATCTTCTAGCCAAAGCTGGATCGGATTCAATATATTTAACATATTCAGCATAGGTCGTAGCTCCAATACAGCGCAGCTGACCTCTAGCTAGCGCCGGTTTCAAAACATTGGCAATATCCCCGCCTCCGCCTTGTGCACCGCTTATTAAGGTGTGAATTTCATCTATAAACAGTATCGAAGTTTTCTCATTACTTACTTCATCTATCAACGCTAATAATTTATTTTCAATATCACCACGCATAGGACTTCCTGCAAACAAAACTGCTGAATCAATCTGCCAAATAGTTTTATCTTTAAATAGATACGGTGCTGTACCATTTGCTATTTTTTGTGTAAAACCTTCAACAATTGCTGTTTTTCCAACTCCAGCATCACCAATTAGTATAGGATTATTTTTAGTCCTTCTCATTAAAATTGAAGCCAGACGATCCATTTCCTTATCTCTACCAATAACTGGATCAAGCATTTTTTTTCTTGCCATCTCAGTTAGATTTTTTCCAATCATTTTCAAAACACCAGATTTTTCATTAGTATTCTTATCATCAAAAAAAACTGGATACTTAACCGTATTTTTTATCGCAACGTACAAAGCTTGATGATCTATCCCCTTCTTTACTAAGTTTTCCTTAATTTCATTATCTACATCTTCATACCATGCAATTAATAAATGTTCAGTGCCCACATATGGCGCTGGCATCTGCATCGCAACTTTGTACGCATCTTCTAATATTTTTTTATACATTGTAGAAATTACCATTGTCCTATTCGTATTTTCAGACATGTCATACGTAGGAGCAATAGACAGATTATTTTTAATCGCACTTAAAACATTACCAATAGTTGAATCAATCTCAATATCAAATTCTTGAAGTGCTCTGACAGCAGCAGATTCTTTCAAAGAAAGAAGAGCCGCAAACAAAATACTTTCATCAAGAACTAAACAATTATAATTTTTAGCAATATCAACAGATATTCTCAATGTTTCATCCAAATTTTTTGATGTTTTCTGTATTTTCATAAATTCCATTAACAATTACTCGAGACCAATTTTAGCAGATATGATTTTATATTGCTAATTCATCTTGCACATGTATACTTTTTTACTATCTATAATATATAGCACGATAAGTGAATTTGAGATGAATAAAAAAAGGCTGCGAAGATCACTCCGCAGCCCTAGGATACAAATTACTTAATCATTTCTTCATCCAAAGACTCAACTTCTTTACCATTCACTCTTTTGAGACTTAGACCAAGATGTCTTTCGTTGGGAGAGATAGAAATTATCATAACTTCTACAGCATCACCAACTTTTACAACATCCTCAGGATTTGTGACCATTTTATCTGAAAGTTCAGATATATGAATAAGTCCATTTAGACCATCATCAATTCTTACGAATGCACCGAATACTGCAATTTTAGTAATCTTACCACTAACCAATTGACCAACTTTGTATTTTGATACAACTGTTGCCCATGGATCTGGTGTAAGTCTTTTGATTGAGTATGCAACTCTTTTGCCATTGTCAGAAAGACCAATGAGCTGAACTTTAATACTCTTACCAACTTCATAAAGATCTGCTGGATTGTCGACTTTGTCCCATGACATTTCTGAAAGATGGACTAATCCTTCCAATCCTTCTGCGTTTACAAATAACCCGAATGGAGTTATACCTGTAACCTGACCAGTTAATGCATCTCCTACCTTGATTCTCTTCAATGTAGCTTCTCTTTCTTTGACAGATTGAGCATTTACAACAAGTTTTTCAGAAAGAATGATTCTATTTTTCTTTCTATCCAATTCCATGATCTTAGCTTTAATTTCTTTACCTACAAGTTCATTTAGCTTCATAGGAATTGCAGAAATATCATCTTTGGACATATTGGAAATACCGGTCTGCGCCATAACTTCTTGTGAAAGTTGTGAGGTAGGGATAAATCCGGATAAACCACCAACCATGACCAAAACACCACCTGTATTTGCTTCTGTAACAGTAGCAACTACAACTTCATCACTTTTTTGAGCAAGTTCTAGAGCTAACCATCTTCGTACGGCATCTGTTCTTCTAAGAGAAAGAACAATGTTACCAACCTCATCTTCTGGGTTTACAACGTAAACCATAATACCATCACCAACATTGATTTCTAATTTTTCCTTTGTAGCAAGTTCTTTACCACTTATAACACCTTCTGACTTGGCACCAATGTCTACCAAAACAGTTCCTTTTTTTACATCCACAACCTTTCCTTGGATCAAATCACCTTTTTTAAGTTTTGGTAATTTGGCAACAGTTTCAAGATTGTCCTGAATTAATTTTTTAAAATCATCCATCATTAACCTTTTTCTTTCGGATTTTATAAATAATAAGTTTTTGTACAAAATCCTAATACAATAAACTTTTTGCAAATAAAAAAAGACATCCCTACAATTATCATTTACATGATGATTCCAGGACTGCATTTTTCTTTAATTTGTTAACTAAACCTAGTCAACGATTAAATCCTCCTTTAAATGCGCATATAAAAATGCACGGTATTATAGCAGATAATACCGACTTTGAGTAGAGGGAAAAGATGTTATTTGTAAAGCAAAAAAGCACCTATGTTTTAGCATAGATGCTCTTTTGGCTGGCCACGACCTATTTTCCCGGGACCTAAGGTCCGAGTATTTTCGGCGCAAAAACGTTTTACGACTCTGTTCGGTATGGGAAGAGGTAGTGCCGCTTCGCTACAGTGACCATACAACAGTCAGCATTACTAACTGTCGTATGAACACTCTGGGAGTATATCACTAAATTATTAATTTGTCACTAATAATTCAGTATATATTCCTTTGAAACTGAACAGGCTAATTTTTGCAAAAATTCGTAAATTTGTTAAAGTTTTCGACCGATTAGTACGTCTTGGCTAAATGCATTGCTGCACTTGCACCTAACGCCTATAATAACCTGTATTCTCCAGGTGGTCTAATGACGAATTTTAATCTTGAGGTTTGCTTCGCGCTTATATGCTTTCAGCGCTTATCAAAATAGCAACATAGCTACCCAGCTGTGCCACTGGTGTGACAACTGGTGCACCAGAGGTTACCTCTCTCCGGTCCTCGCGTACTAGGAGACAGCCCTCTTCAAAATTCGAACGTCCACACCGGATAGAGACCAAACTGGCTTACGCCGTTCTGAACCCAGCTCGCGTACCGCTTTAATAGGCGAACAGCCTAACCCTTGGGACCTACTACAGCCCCAGGATGCGATGAGCCGACATCGAGGTGCCGAACCTTCTCGTCGCTATGGACGCTTGGAGAAGACTAGCCTGTTATCCCCGGGGTAACTTTTATCCGATAAACAACCGCACTCCCACGAGTTACGGTAGGGTCACTATGTCCCGCTTTCGCGACTGCTCGGACCGTGTTCCTTGCAGTAAAGCATCCTTTTGCCATTATACTCTATGCCCGATTTCCATCCGGGCTGAGGATACCTTTGAACTCCTTCGTTATCTTTTAGAAGGAAACCGCCCCAGTTAAACTGACCACCATGCACTGTCCTACTTCCGGATAACGGATTAGTAGTTAGAATTAACCCAAAAACCAACTGGTGTTACATTGATGACTCCCCACTCCCTTGCGAGAATGGTTCAAAGTCTCCCAGTTACGCTCTATAGTTTTTGAATCAATCCAATACAAAGCTTCAGTAAAGCTCCACGGGGTCTTTTTGTCCTGGTGTGGATAGGCCGCATCTTCACAGCCATTTCATTGTTCGCCGGGTTCTCTGTCGAGACAGTGCTCAAGTCGTTACTCCTTTCGTGCGGGACGCCTATCAAGCGCCGAGGAATTTCGCTACCTTAGGACCATCATAGTTATGGCCGCCATTCACTGGACCTTATGTCGAGAGCTTTAACACCCCCTTCTTTGAGTTACCAGCATTGGGCAGGAGTCAGCTCCTATACTTCTCCTTGCGGATTTGCAGGAACCTGTGTTTTTGTTAAACAGTCGCCCGAGCCATTTTTGTGTCCCCCACCCTTACGGGCAGGGCTGCCTTCTCCCGAAGTTACGGCAGAAATTTGCCGAATTCCTTAACAGAGATTTTCCCGTACGCCTTGGTATACTCTACCCATCTACCTGTGACGGTTTGCGGTACGAATTTTTATATTCTCACTAGAGGCGTTTCCTGTACACTGAACCATATACAATCATTAATCCGAAGATTAACTTTCCCACAGCTCACATATTTCCCTTGCGGGTTTTACGAAATAAATGCATTTCTCACTTACTTCTTGCTAACTGCTTAGACTCCAACCTTACAAAGCTGTATATTTCCTGTGCAGTAACCCCATCGCTGATAGCGAATATAAAAAGTAGCAGAATATTAACTGCTTGTCCATCGTCTACCCCTCATTATCGAGGACTTGACTTAGGATCGACTAACCCTACGCTGACTGACAGCGCGTAGGAAACCTTAGATTTTCGGCGTGCGCAGTTTTCATGCGCATTATCGCTACTCGTGCCGGCATTATCACTTCTGTACGCTCCAGCCTACCTTACGGTCCACCTTCGCTGCATACAGAACGCTCCCCTACCAAAATTGACATTTTTGTCATCCCGAAATGAATCAAAAAGATCCACTTCAGGATGACGCTATCCGAAGATAACAACAAATGACAACAGTTTATAGTTTCGGTACATGGCTTTAGCCCCGATGAATTGTCGACGCAAGCCCCCTTTGCCAGTGAGCTGTTACGCTTTCTTTAAAGGATTGCTGCCTCTAAGCACACCTCCTGGATGTCTATGGGTTCTCACATTCTTTACCACTTAGCTCCGCCGATGGCGGATTCCTATATCTCTATAGGACCATGATTTTGGGACCTTAACTGATAATCTGGGCTGTTTCCCTTTCGCGCCTGGAGCTTAGCCCCCAGACACTGACTCCCGGACTCTTACTAATAGTATTCAAAGTTTGATAAGATGGAGTAACCTTTCGGCCCTCCGATCCATTCAGAGCTCTACCCCTATTAGAAACATCCGAGGCTAACCCTAAAGTTATTTCGGGGAGAACCAGCTATTTCCGTGTTCGATTGGCATGTTACCACTATCCACAGCTCATCCAAACTTTTTTCAACAAGAACTGGTTCGGTCCTCCCCCCGCCTTTCGACGGGGCTCAACCTGGCCATGGATAGATCACACGGTTTCGGGTCTAGTACAGCACGTCATAATCGCCCTATTCAGACTCGCTTTCGCTCATGCCTGCCCGTATTTATACGGTTAGACAAAACGTACTGCACACAACTCGCCGGCTCATTCTTCAATAGGCACGCTGTCATCCACGCCTTGCGGCGGGACTCCAACTGTTTGTAAGCATATAGTTTCAGATTCTATTTCACTCCCCTCCCGGGGTTCTTTTCACCTTTCCCTCGCGGTACTTGTTCACTATCGGTCACAAAAGATATTTAGCCTTACCCAGTGGTCTGGGCTAATTCGGACTAGGTATTCATGTCTAGCCCTACTCAAGATCACCCTTAAAAGATTCAATATTTAGCTTACACGACTATCACGTTCTATGGTCGCCGCACTCCACGGCATTCTGCCATTCTTGAATTTTGTAACTTTTTTGAGATTATTTAGATACCTCATAGGGGTCTTACTACACCTCAGAATCATATCCACTAAACTGGCGTTTTTCATATCACTCCTGCAAAGCAGAAGACAACAATCAAAACAGATTAAGAGGTTTGGGCTCCTCCCTTTTCGCTCGCCGCTACTAAGGGAATTAACTTCGTTTTCTTTTCCTCGAATTACTTAGATGTTTCAGTTCATTCGGTACCTCCCGTGCTGCCTATGTATTTAGCAGCACAGCATTCTGCAAACGCAGAATAGGTTTCCCCATTAGGAAATCTCACACTATATCGTTCAACTTCCAACTTGTGTGAGCTTATCGCAGGATGTCGCGTCCTTCTTCAGTCTTTTGTGCCAAGGCATCCACTATATGCCCTTAATTTCTTTACCCAAATTTACGAACAATGAATCCACCAAAAACAAGAGACTTGTTTTATAATTAGACTCAATTGAATTTTGCAAAAATAACCTATTCAGTTTTAAAGGAACATTTGATTGCTTTTACAAGCTTTCAAGCTGAAGACTTACTTCTTAATCTTCAACTTATAACTTACATTAGCAAAGCACGGTGATATTATCATAATAATTCATAAACCGCAACACTTAGATTTATCAGTTCTATAAAGAATAATATCACTACAGAGGTCTAACTACGCGCGTGGTAATTGACTTGTATTATGAATAGAGGACATTAGCGTCATATCGGCTGAAAATATACCATATGTTATTACAAAATGCAACACATTTAATACATAAAAAACATAGATAATCACGGCATTAATGCAGATAGATAAAGATTGAAAATCATATAATTACAAAAACATACAAAATATTACAATTTTTTAACAAAATTATGATAAAATTTACGAATAATTTGAATAAATAGAAATATAATTATCATATTATAGTTTTATACATATGTAAGTATCTTTACTCTTTACGAATGTATTAAAACATGGCATTATTTGAGAAGTCACAAAAAGCATGAAAAACATAAAAACAATCCTATTATTCACATTTCTTACTATTGTATTAATAGTAGTCACAATATTAGGAACTTTCATATGGTTCTTTATTAGCGAAAACAATAAGGCAACAAGTTCTATTAATTCTATAGAATCTGCAATCAGCCTTATTAAGGATGTTGACTCTAATAAATATTCTGAAATAAAAGTCGCTATGAGCGAAGCAAAAAATAAAATTAATAATATTAAATATATCTTCGAATTAAAGTCCATTAATTCTGAACTTTCAAATTACAAGAAAGATATCGAAATTAATAACAAAAATTACTATAAAGAAAATACATTACAAACATTAAATAAAATCGAACAAAATTTGAGCTTGCCAGAAGCTACAGAATTGCCAAGTTATGAAGAGATAAAAAGCCAATATACTTCACTAAAACAAGCTTTAAATAACCCTTCAATACCAATTCCTAATATTAATACGTTCACTGTTTACGAATTAGACGTAAAATTAGCAGTTGAATTATCTTTTTCAAAAGAAATTAATCTATACAACGAATTACTTACTAACGAAACAGAAGCCAATAGACTTGCAAAATATTTTTCAACAGTACCAACCAAAGAAAATATCGCAACATCATTAACAGATTACAAATCGAAAGTTTCTGACTTACTCACCAAATGGAAAGGTAAAACAATAGCATATAGTGATGTAAAAACAGTGTATACGCCTAACTTATCTGCACAATTATCTTCCGCACAAGAATTAGAAAAACAAATTGAGCAACAAAAGAAAGATAATCAAGCAAAGAACGTTCAGGCTCCAACCGCAAAAAACAACGCACCAAAATTCATATACATCAGTATTGCTGATCAAAAGATGTACGCATATGAGTATGGAGTTCCAGTTTTTACAACAGTAGTAACTACTGGAAAAGATTTATCCCCAACAGTAACAGGTAAATTCGCGATATTTCAAAAAAAAGAACAAGAACATCTGAGAGGAGTCGACACAAGTGGTCATAATTATGATGTATTAGTAAATTATTGGATGCCTTTTTACCAAGATTATGGAATTCACGACACCCCTACTCCAACTAATTACGGAGGAATGGACTATCACACCAGAGGAAGTTTAGGTTGCATCAGGACACCATTAACAAATGTAAAATGGCTTTATAATTGGGCAGAAATTGACACTCCAGTGTGGGTAGATTAAATAATAATTAATTTCTATTATTCTTAATCGATACAGGAGAATAATCACCAACATGCCTTGAAAAAGTTGGAATCCCCATATATTGTAAGAATCCAGTCTGATATTCAAATCCATATGAAGATATATCTCGGACTACCTCATCGTTTTCCGTTACAAATCTATTATCAGGATTATTTATATTAGAAATGTAAACTTGCACCCACGGATCAAATCTAGTATCACGAATAGTATAAGAATATAATAATTTATTTTGTCCAGGAATCTTTTTTCCAATAACAATCAAAGCGGAATCACCACCAAATGGATTACCAAATTGTAACCGAATAACTTCTCTATAACCGGCATTACTTTCCGATTGTGTAGGTTCTGATACAAAATCCACCAGTGCAAGCTTAATTGTTTGACGACCTAATAGTCCCGATTTAGCAACATATACTTCAATATTTTTTCTTTTTTATGTTCAATACCTTGAGGAAGGAAAGGTCTTCGCCCTGCGTCATTTATAACTTGAAGTTTTCTTGTTTTATTCCATCCAAATTTATCGCCAAAAGCAAAGAACCTATCTACTCTTTTCAGAAGCTCTGGGACTGGAATACTATTATTAATTAATTCATAAATATTTTCACTACGACCTAATTCTAAAATAGCTAGCGTTAAATTACGGTTAACTAAAAAAGAAGGAGCCGATCCACCTTTATTATTGGCGATTTCAATATAATAACGAGGTACATATATTTCAGATGCTTGTGGAGGGTTTGACATTTATGAGGATATTAAATGCATGATAGATTATAACACGCAAGTCCTATTGCCCACATACGTTCACACATTTTTCCACGATATCTTTTATAACAAACGATTTATAAAGTTGTGCAATTAATACCACCAATAATATTTTTATAAAATGAAAAGCAATTCTGGAATGATAGATATCGACAGAAAGGCTTAATACTAGATAATATTACGTATCATAGTTTAGCTATGAGAACTAATAATGGAAATTTTTTATACATTTAGCTACTAAAATACTCGACAAACCAATATTTGAGCAACGCAGAAATTTTTATATTAATTGAATATCCCCAGAACATTGATATAAATCCATAAATTTTGGTTCTATGAATTTATTAATATAAGAGATATTTTTATAAAGATCAGATTCATAGACTTTCATTTCTCCCAACCTAACTTTATATGCATTAGCAACTAGTTCAGTGTATTTCCGCAATTTTAATAATTCCGACTCTTTAATAATTTCGTCGTATGTAATAGCAAACTTATGTTTTTGAAATATTACTAAAGATACTTTTTTGAAATGGAGTATCAATCATTCCATTCTTGAAATCATTTAAGTGAAAAGGATAAGCACTAACGCCATCTAAATTAATAGCTTTCTTCAAAGCCATTCTGCTAACAAAGTTTGCATCCGAAAAGATAACACCAATATCGTAATCACTTTTATCAAGACAATCCGTTCTGGCCCGAGAACCGTAATTAAATATTGATTCTGGCTGGAAGGACTTGGTTATTAGATCAACTATTTTTGTTTTCATAACAATAAATTAACACTAAAGACATTTTTCTACTGTGAAGTTTTTATAAAAAGCAAAAAATCCCTCACGGGATTTCTTTATGGTGGACCCTAGGAGATTCGAACTCCTGACCTCCTCGTTGCAAACGAGGCGCTCTACCAGCTAAGCTAAGGGCCCCAAAATCAATTAAAAGTTGTTTTTCTGAATACTGTGCCAAAACTCTTAATTTTTAATTTTAAACTGTTAACTGACAAATGGTGGGCGGTCTTGGACTCGAACCAAGGACCTCAGTCTTATCAGGACTGCGCTCTAACCAGCTGAGCTAATCGCCCGTAACCATATCTTTCTGCAACCGCCAATAACGAATACTATAAACTCAATCTATGTCTTCCTAAATACAGTTCCTAAATATTACAAAAAAGAAAGAACCGTTTTGAAAAACAGCAAAAGAATGTTACCAGTAAAGCTGATAATTATCAATAACTATTAAACAATATTCTAAGGCTTAATTATAGGTATTTTTTGTGTATCGTAAACAACACGAGATTCAAAACCAATTTTTCCTACAACACCAACATTATCTCCAACAATATTTTGAATTGCCATACAAGTTGCTCTACGCCCATTTTCAACTACTGAACCGCTTTCATTTCCAGTGACCGTAATGAAATGTGTTCTCAAAAAAGAATCACCATTTTGAATTATTTCCTCACCCTGTTTAGGTCTTTCGAATAAAAGATCTCCTCTACTAATTTCAGCATATCCTTGTTTTAACAACTCTGATAACGACTTAATTATTATTTTAGATCTATCTCCAAGCATAGCTCCAAAATTAAACTCTAAAACATGATTTTCGGTTGCTCATCTTCGGATTCTCGTTTTTGTATAGTTACATAAACATAATGTGAATTATCACTAATCTTTTCGTATAACTCACGCGTAAATAATTCAGCCATAAAAATCATTTAAATTTCACGGAATTTATCTTTTATCGATCTAATATTCAAGATTTATTCCTCATGTATATATTGATCTGGTGTCCATGCTGGTACACTTGGCATTATTAGCTCCATAGAGCCTTCCCAGTAGTACTTTTCCATTGGATTAATAGTAACGACATCACCTATATTTAAGACAACCTCTAGGCTTTCTACGACAAGTTTTCCACTACCTTTTACTACATAAGCCATGAGCTTACAAACCTTGTTATAAGCAAGACCAGTTTCGGGATAACGGCCGTTTATAATAATTCCCGCAATATTAATATCTTTTTCATTTGATGGATATTCTATCGCTGTACATGAAGATGCATTATGGTACTCAACGGAGTCACTTTTTAGTATTACCTGCATATCAGTTAAGAATTAAAAGTTAAGAGTAAATGGTAATGCGTTTAGGAAGAAAAAACTAGTGAAGAAAATTTAACAAAAATAGTTGTCATGGTGTTGGTTTGACAAGCTCAGGGTAACAATAACATACTAACCTATTTAACTTATGAACTTTTTAACTTTGAAAAAGAAAAAAGATCATTAACTGCCTACAAGCGGTAAGAGTATTTTTTCAATCGAATTACAATGTATTTTATAAATTTTTGATGAATCAGTGTGATCTGATTCAAAGCTCCTTTAAAAAGGAGGTGATTCAGCCGCAGATTCCCCTACGGCTACCTTGTTACGACTTAACTACAGTCGCTGGTTTGACCTTCTGCCGCGGTAGCGACATTCGGGTCCCCCCAACTCCCATAGCTTGACGGGCGGTGTGTACAAGATCCGAGAACGTATTCAACGCGCCTTGCTGACACGCGTTTACTAGCGATTCCAACTTCATGTCGGCGAGTTTCAGCCGACAATCTGAACTGAGATCGAGTTTATGGGATTAGCTTCACATTACTGTTTCGCGACCCTCTGTCTCGACCATTGTAGCGTGTGTGTCGCCCAAGGCATAAGGGCAATGAGGACTGGACGTCATCCCCACCTTCCTCCTCGTTTTAGCGAGGCAGTCCTGTAAGAAATGTAACATACAGTAAGGGTTGCGCTCGTTAAGGGACTTAACCCAACATCTCACAACACGAACTGACGACAGCCATGCAACACCTGTGTTATGGTTCCCTTGCGGGCACTCTCAAGTTTCCCCGAGATTCCATACATGTCAAGCCTTGGTAAGGTTCTTCGTTTGTTAACGAATTAAACCACGCGCTCCACCGCTTGTGCGGATCCCCGTCAATTCCTTTGAGTTTTAGTCTTGCGACCGTACTCCCCAGGCGCCTTGCTTAACGTGTTAACTGTGGCACCTAATTACCCCTATACTTTGTCCGAAGACGCCGTACAGTTGTAACTAAACACCTAGCAAGGATAGTTTAGGGCGTGGACTACACGGGTATCTAATCCGTTTCGCTCCCCACGCTTTCGAGCCTTAGCGTCAGTTTTGTTAACAAATTACTGAGGGCTATGCCCGGTAATTTATTAACAAATTTTTAGAGACTAGTGAATTGCCTTCGCCATTGGTATTCCTCCTGGTATCAACGCATTTTACTACTCCTCCAGGAATTCTAATCACCTTTTCTCCACTCTATTCTGATAGTTTTCTCAGCAGTTTCCCAGTTGAGCCGGGAGCTTTCACCAAGAACTTACCAGAACGCCTACGCATCTCTTTACGCCCAATGATTCCGGATAACGTTTGCAGCCTACGTATAACCGCTGCTGCTGGCACGTAGTTAGCCGCTGCTTATTCGTATGGTACCTTCACCTTGCGGCTTATTTCCATACAAAAGAAGTTTACAAACCTAGATTCTTCATCCTTCACGCGGTGTCGCTGGGTCAGGGTTTCCCCCATTGCCCAATATTCCTATTTGCTGCCACCCGTAGGTGTCAGGGCCGTGTCTCAGTCCCCATGTGGCTGATCATCCTCTCAGACCAGCTACCCGTCATCGCCTTGGTAGGCCATTACCCCACCAACAAGCTGATAGGAAGCAGACCCCTCCTTGACCGCATTACTGCTTTGGTCATAGTATTTTCATTTCTATGACATCTCCGGTATTACCCCCGCTTTCGCAGGACTATCCCGATGTCAAGGGCAGGTTATCTACTCGTTCTACACCCGTTCGCCGCTACTCCCATTTCCTAGCAAGCTAGAAAATAGAAATCGCTCGACTTGCATGTGCTTAGGCACACCGCCAACGTTCATCCTGAGCCAGGATCAAACTCTTAGTATAAATTGACGAAAAAATATTTTTGCAATTATGTTTCAAATTGCACTCTTACCACTTGTAGATTGTTAATGATCATTTGGGATTTCAATCAGAAAACCTTATTGAAAAACGCTTTAGTTTTGATAAAGCATCGTGATAATATCAGTTTGAAATACTATTGTCAACACCCTAATACCGCATAAATAATGAACAAATCAGCATTAAAAAAAATTAATATTTATTTTATCCTTTCGTAATAAAATAATAACAGTTTTTATAAAATTCTATAGCCTTTTTTAATCAAATTTGATGGGTTTTTTAGCACAAAAGTAATATAAATTTTATTAAAAAAATCCTAAAGTCGAGAGGATTGCATCGAAAACCTTGCATGTTTTTCAACGCCACTGCGAGCACCATCGCCCCCTACTTCAAAGACATATAAACGCACACTACTCAATACACGACTATTTGTTTCATCAACTTCACCACCATCATCATCCTTCAACCACCAAAATATATTTTTTTCACCACTTGACTTAATCATATAATCATAGCCCGATCTAGAGTGAGCAAATTCCTTACTAAATCTACCCCCTCCAGCACTACTTAGATAAAAAAGTTCTTTTCCTTTAACGCCAAAAAAGCCAATAATGGAATTCGATTCCGTTTTCCCGTCTATAGTATTGTACGGCGGATCTACATTCGCCATGATCATGACAACTTGATTGGAAGTTAATTTTTGAAAAGGAAACCCAGTCCGATCAATATTAAAGCCAAACGGATATAAGCCATCAGAACCACAATGCATATGTTTCAAAAAGACACTAGCTTGAGAAAAAGAAGTGTAAGACGAGGCAAAAGCAGTGCGTATACTATTTTTTATTTCTATATCCAGTCGCGCAAAAGTACTCTTTGGAAAAGAATTCGGATCCTCACCATACTTAATCATAAATGAATCAAAAACAGACATTAATAGCTCTGGAGCTACTTTTGTACGAGCTTCATCTTTCAGTTTTTCACCTCGCCCAAAAAATCCAAACATTTTCAGTCTATTATTTTTCCAGCCCCGATTAAAATATCTCCTTCATACAACGCTCCGATCTGCCCAGCTGAAAATTTGACACCAGAGTCGTTGAAACCCACCACAACATCATAACCATCATGAGTTATCGAATCAACTACTCGACCGATTCCTTGATAACGTCCAACAAAATTTAATTTTGTGTTCTTATTCGGAATTTTTATCCAGTTAAAATCTTTTAAAATAACCTTTGTATTGTCATTAACTGCATTATAATCAACCACTAATACATTATTACCATAATCTTTAAAGCTCACATATAATGGTTTATTTATAATCGTAGAAAGGCCCTTCCTCTGTCCAATTGTATAGAGAGATAACCCATCATGAGTTCCAATTTTTTTACCACTTTCTTTCAAAATAATATCTCCAGATTTACTAGGTGCATATTTTTGCACGAAAGTCTTATAATCATTAGCAATAAAGCATAAATCCTGACTATCTCTTCTTTTCGAATTTACCAAACCATACTGCGATGCAATTTCCCTAACTTTATCTTTTGTTAATGTACCTAAAGGCAATTTAATCTTCGAAAGTTGTTTTTGTGATAACAGCGATAAAAAATAGGACTGGTCTTTGTTTTCATCTACAGCCTTTTTCAAAACATACCGATCAATTTTTTCATCGTTATAAATTTGAGCATAATGACCAGTGGCAACATATTCCGCCCCAATAGACTCAGCATAATCCATCAGAAGCCCGAACTTAACATCTCTATTACAAATAACACACGCATTAGGCGTCAAACCAATTTTCAAATCTTCAATATAAGTATCTACAATTTTCTTTTTGAATTCACCCTTCAAATCCACAACATACAATGGGATTTCCAATTTCGCGCATACACGACGAGCATCCTCAAGCGAATCAATCGAACAACATGCATTTGCCTTCGATGGATCATTATTGACAATACCAGTATCACAAAGCTCGAATTCGTCTTTTTCGGACCAATATTTCATGTGAACACCAATAACATCATAACCCTCCTCTTTCAGAAGAACTGCCGCCACAGAGCTATCGACTCCTCCAGACATACCAACAACTATTTTGTGTTTTAAAAATGTTTTTTCCATAAGCACTAATTATACCATCAAGACTATAGATTTTATAAAAGTAAAGAGTTGTCTTTTTTACAGACAGGATTGCTTGTCGCCTTATATCGACACCGCCTTTTGCGTAACATGCTTTTTTATTAGTGGATAGATTAGTGAATAAACTTGGAGACTACTTGGATTTTTTAGGATAAGGAAAATTTGTTTATTTAATTGCAACAACCAAGTGTTTTATTAAACAAATATATTTAGAATTTCTAAACTTAGCTTTTAAGCAGAGAAAGTGATTGTGTATTTCTAAACGGATTCAAAATACTAAGAACCAAGGAGAAAAAACTATTCCGTATATTAACAAGTATTCTAAAAATACTTCCAATCACAAAAATATAGCAAAAAAACTCTCGGTTTTATACGAGAGTTAATTAATTACCACCAACTTATTCTTACACACCGATGAAAAAGATTTACTTCATTTCGCCCCAATTTATACCAGACTTGATATTAACTATCATCGGGACTTTCAATTCAACAATACTTTCCATAATTTGTTTTGCCTCAGATTCAAAATCATTTTTAATTTTTTCATCATCAACAATTTGAAAAAGAAGTTCATCGTGAATCTGAAGCAACATTTGAACTTTGCCCAAATATTTTTTATTAATAAGATCTTGAACTTTTATCATTGCCATTTTTACAATATCAGCATCTGCTCCTTGAATAGGCATATTTATAGCCTCTCGATACATAGCCTGTTTAACCATGTAATTTCCAGCTTCAATATTAAAATATCTTCGTCTACCGAATATCGTTTCTACATAGCCATTTTCTTTAACTTCTTTTTTTATTTTTTCAAAATACTCCTCAACCATTGGATATCTTTCAAAATATTTTTGTATAAATTCTTTTGCTGTTTTCACATCAATATTACCAAGCCGATCAGAAAGTCCAAAGTCGGATATGCCGTATATGATCCCAAAATTAATCATTTTAGCTACTCTTCTCTGCTCTGAACTAACATCTTCTTCAGCAACATTAAACATTAATGACGCAGTATTCGTGTGAATATCTTTAGCATCTTTAAATGCTTCAATAAATTTTTCATCACCACTAATATGAGCCATCAAACGCAATTCGATCTGAGAATAATCCATAGATAACAAAAGACAACTATGGTCCGCGATAAAAACTTTTCTTATTTGCTCACCAATAGCACTTCGAGTAGGAATATTCTGTAAATTCGGATTAACAGAAGATAAACGACCAGTAGCAACAACGGCCTGCTTAAGCTCTGTATGTATTTTCCCATCAACAATTAATTTTTGCAGACCTATCACATATGTACTTTGTAACTTAGTATATTCACGATATTCTAAAATCAATTCAATAATGGGATGCACACCTATCAATTTGCTTATTGTTCTTTCGTTTGTAGAAAAACCAGTCTTTATTTTTTTCATTTTTGGAAGACCAAGTTCCTCAAATAAAACATGAGAAAGTTCCTTAGTTGAATTTGGATTAAATTCGTGACCAATAGTTTCGAATATTTTTTTCTTTAATTCATTAATTTTGACATCAAACTGTGTTTGAAGACTCTTAATATAATCTACATCAACTTTCATACCAACATCCTCCATTTCCGCTATAATTGGCACTAGCGGAAGATCAATATTTTTGTACACATTAAGTTCTTTTTCACCAATTTCTTTTTTTACTTTCTTTTTTATTTCAATAAAAGCCAGGATTGATAGTAAAATTTGGTTATCGATATTTTCGCCAGATACTTCAAACGCATCATCAATATTTTTATGAAATATTTTTTTATACAACTTGACCACATAATCTTCACAGAAAGAAGTATCCATACAATAAGCCATTATCTGCAAATCATCATATTTGGAAATTCTATCTTTTATTGTCTCTAGATTATTATCAATTTTATTTTCAACAACATCATTAAATAAGCCATCAAAAGATGTTGCATTATTTTCTTGCAACATTTTTTTTTTCAAAAAAGTTTTCAGATTAAACGTAATTCCCGAAGATGGAATATCATTTGAAATTTGGTAATTATAATTATCATCAAAGCAAATATATTTCTCCTTATATTTTATAAAATTAACATATTCATTTTTTTTATCATCGTTTAAAGTAAAAATAATTTTATTTTTTTCTTCTATTACAATACTATTATCAATTTTTAATCCAAGTTTTTGAATTTGAGTAATTAAAGAATTAAATTCATATTTTTTAAAGAAATCAATTGTAGATTTTAAGTCAAAATTTTGAACACGAGATTGATCTTCATTTATTTCCAAATCTAAATCTTTGTGAACTTCAACTAGTTCTATATTTTCAAATACATGATCCTTATATTCATTTAGTATTTTTTGATATCTTTCTTTAATCTTATCAAGATTTTCATATATACCCCCTAGGGTATAGTATTCTTTGATGAGATCCGTCGCTGTTTTTTCTCCGATACCCTTAGCTCCCTTAATATTATCACCAGCGTCACCGAGCAAAGCCTTATAATAAATATAATTAATAGAATCAAATCCAAATCTTTCTTTAAAAATTTCTGGTGTATATATTTTCATATCCGAAAAAGATTTTCCTGGAAGAACGACCTTAATGTCATCACTTAATATTTGAAGAAGATCTTTATCTCCTGTTACAATTCTGACATCATAATCATTGGAATATTTCGTGGCTAGTGATGCAATAATATCATCAGCTTCATAGCCATTTTTCGTAAACAAAGGTAAGCCGGTAGATCTAATAAAATCATAGACTATTTCAAGTTGACTAACCAAACCTTCATCCATAGGCGCACGATTCGCTTTATAGTCTTCATATTTGTCATGTCTAACGGTTTTTTCTTTTAAATCTGATGTAAATACGACATGTTCTGGTTTAATATTTTTTAATATTTGAAGAAACATAACTCCGAAGCCATAAACGGAATTAACTAAGACACCATCTGTAGTTGTCAGTCCTGGATATGCATGAAACGCTCTATGTATAAGAGCCATTGAATCAATTAGTACTAATTTTTCTTTCATATATTTTATTCATTGTGTCAATTATAGATTAAAAGTTAAGAATTAAAAGTAAGTAGATTAATTATAAAATGTTGGGTTCTACGTCATACGGATTAGCAGTAACTTGGCGATAAATTCATTCAACAGGATCTCTCATTTCATTCGAGATGACAAATCCGGAGGACACCATTACAAACTTTTAACTCGTAACTTTCAATTTTCAATTCCTAACTTTTAACTAAAAGAGTCCAGTATTTTCAGCTTCAGCTTTATTGATTATTTTTTCTTTCATCTTAAGAAAAGCTAACGCAGTAGCATGGGCATCATCTAGGGCACGATGTCTATTTTCAATTTCCAAACCATATTCAGCTGATAAATTATCAAGCTTATAATGCGTCCATTCAGGATGCACCAATCTGGCCATACGGATAGTATCAACTTTTTGTTTGCCAATTAATGGTTTTTTTATTTTTACTAATTCTTGATTTATCATACGAATATCGTAATCAATATTATGCCCACAGATTACAAAATCAGGATGTAGATATTTTTCAAACTCAATATATAAATCAATAAACTTCGGACTGGCTTTAATTTGTTCAATAGAGATGTGATCTTCTGGATACCAAATATCAAGTTTTTCAAATTTAGCATCTGGAGAAATCAACCATTCTGCTTTTTCAATAATTTGAGAATCTTTGATAACAAGTAGTCCGATTTCCCACACTTTTGATATCCTAGTTATTTCATCGGTTACGGTTTCGGTATCTATAACAATACAATCTGTAATTTCTTCATAATTTTCTAAAAACATAATCTGCTGTGTTCTTCTTTAATTTTATCCTTAATGGCATGAGGCTTAATTATTATGTCATCAATTTTCATAATATCAACCCACTCTAATGTATAAAAATTATCATCAGTCATTTTTGCCTTAGCTTCTAAATCAGAATGATCCCCGTTAGCATATAATTCAGGCTCACCATCAAATTCATTTATAGTAAAATAGTACTCATAATTATTAAGATTTTCATATTCATCAATATGATGATATTCAAAAACTAATTTATGATTTTTGATAACTACACCAGTTTCTTCATACATTTCACGATAACAAGCATAAAAAGGATTCTCGTCAATTTCTATTTGACCTCCTGGTAAGTAATAAAATTCTTCATGCCTTCTTTTACGATAAATCATCAAAATCTTGTCCTGATGAATTAACATTCCTGTAGCTCTTTTTCTCATAACTTGTACAACTAAATATTTTTCAACAATATAATTTAATAAAAAAAAGGCTTAGATTTTCACTAAGCCTTTATTATATTTATAAACAAAGCATTATTCAGCCATAATAGCCTTGAATTCTTCTCCTTCAATAGTTTCTTTTTCAAACAAAACCTGCACAACTCTTTCAAGTTTAACCTTATATCTTTTGAGAAGTTCAGTAGCATTATCATAACATTCATTAAGAAGTCTCTGAACATTTCTGTCGACTTCTTCAGCAATTTTTTCTGAGAACTCCTTTCTCATTCCATATGTCATAGAATATGTATCATCACCATCCGATAAAACCATTGGACCAATATCACCCATTCCATACTTAGTAATCATTCGTCTTGCAATAGATGTTGCCTTTTCAAAATCATCTGAAGCTCCAGTCGTAGTGTCATTGAAAATTAATTTTTCTGTTGCATTTCCAGCAAGAACACTAGTAATCATAGAAGTCATTTTCTCTTTTGACATCAATTTATCATCATCATGAGGGATGTATTCTGTATATCCACCGGCACTTCCTCTGGCAATAATAGTAATTCTATGTACATCTCTATCAGCTCCTGTCATATATCCAACAATAGCATGACCAGCTTCATGATAAGCAATAATTTTTCGATCTTTATCTGTAGCCATTGTTTTTTTGGCAGGACCAACCATTATTTTGGCGACAGCTTCTTCTATATCCTTATTTGTAATTTCAGATCGGCCTTCTTTGGCTGTAATAATAGCGGACTCATTGAGCATATTTTCTATATCAGCACCTGAAAATCCTCCAGTTCTTCTGGCAATAATGTCCAAATCAATTTCTTTTGATAATGGTTTATTTTTCACATGAACATCAAGTATCTGTCTTCTAGCATCTTTGTCAGGCAAATCTAAAGTTACTCTTCTATCAAATCTACCTGGTCTTAATATAGCTGGATCTAATACATCAGCTCTATTTGTAGCAGCTAAAACAAGAATTCCAGTGTTATTATCAAATCCATCCATTTCAACAAGTATCTGATTTAAGGTTTGTTCAGTTGCTGTAGATTGTATTACAGAGCCTCTTTTTCGAGCCATAGCATCAATTTCATCAATAAAAATAATTGATGGAGATGCTTTTTTGGCCTTAGCAAAAAGATCTCTAACACGTGCGGCTCCTGCACCAACTAATAATTCTTCAAATTCAGCACCTGATGTGAAAAAGAAAGGAACACCTGCTTCACCAGAAACAGCTCTGGCTAATAATGTCTTACCTGTTCCTGGAGGCCCTACTAGAAGCACCCCCTTTGGGATTCTAGCGCCCATACGCGTGTACTTTTGTGGATTCTTGAGAAAATCTACAACTTCTTTTAATTCATCCTTAGATTCATCTATACCAGCAACAGAATCGAAATTAATATCTTGTTTTTTTCCATAAATCATTCGAGCCTTACTTTCGCCCATACCAAATATACCAGAAGAACCACCACCTGCCCCTCCCTGCTTTGATAAGAAATAAATTAAAAGTAAGATTGCACCAATTGTTAAACCAACATTCACAAGTAAAGGGAAAATATCTACAGCAGCAGGCTGATCATATGTAATTCCAGATTCAGTAACAGGTATACCTGCGTCTTTTAAACTTTGTGAGAAAGATGATTTATTTGGAATACCAACGGTATCAGTAGATTTTTGATCTTCTTTTGTACCGACAGCACTGTAATCAAAAACAGTTACTTTAGTATATTTTTTATCTTTAACAGCAGCAATAAATGCTCCATAATCTACAGTTTTTGTAGGAGGTTCAACCACAGCTGTTTTGAAAATAATTATTGAAAAGCCAATAGCTATCAAAATCCAAAAAGTAGGATTCTTATACCATTTTTTGGGATTCCTCATATTTTTAAGATTAAGAGGAAGACCAGATTTGGATCTCTTTATTGGTTTTGTGGGATTATTACCTACAGAATTACTGTTTTTTTTTGCATCCTTATTCAAGACGTTTTTTATATCGAGTTTTTTCGCCATAATAATTTCAATGTTAAAGTAAAAAGAGCCATCAAGAATTCTACAATATTAGCTTATAAAGTACGAAGACAGCTAGGTTAAAGTTTTCTAAAGTGACGACGGGTGGATTTGAACCACCGACCCTTGGCTTATGAGTCCAATGCTCTAACCCCTGAGCTACGTCGCCAGCAGGGGTATTTTAACATAAAAATAATGGTCTATCTACAATTTATCGAGAATTTTTTAAGTTATAAAAGATTAGATACTGAATATTTTTATAATTGGCAGTTCCAATATTAATAAACGAATTGAATAAGTAATTTTATTGAAAATTGATTCTGAGGAATAATGGTTGCGGGGGTTGGATTCGAACCAACGACCTTCAGGTTATGAGCCTGACGAGCTGCCACTGCTCTACCCCGCGTATTTACATGCACTCGGGATTATACCAAATTATGCTCTATTGTCCAAATATTAGATCCATCCATTTCTGAATTGGAGATTTATTTTCCTGAGCTAATGATAATACAGGATTACTTTCAATTGGTGAAACAGAACTATCGACAATTTTTTTTAGTATATATAAATTTTCATTTGGATATGA
Organism: bacterium; assembly: GCA_037139335.1. Lineage (GTDB taxonomy): Bacteria > Patescibacteriota > Dojkabacteria > JAOAGR01 > JBAXGO01 > JBAXGO01. The sequence goes on along the minus strand of JBAXGO010000001.1, from coordinate 12,517 downwards.
ATATCCTAGTTTATTTCTTGCTTCTTTTTCAATATATGTATCAGATTTAACGTCTTCTTTCTGTAATTTTAGCTCGTCATTTCTCTGTTTTTCAGCTTTTAGTTCATTTTCTAATATTTGAAGTTGATTGCTTTTTGATACTGTTTGATTATATTGAACAACTAGAAATACAGCTAGTCCACTAAACAAAATTAGGAAGACTATAAACATAAGAATTGATTTCAACCCTTTTGAAGATTTGATAAATTGTGTATAATCCTTATGATTTTTGTTCATATCCTATACATTATGTGATAGAATCACTTACTACATAAATTAGTATCATAGAATAACATAAAGTGAAGACTTATATAAACAAATATAAAAACTTTCTAGAAGAGAACGGAAAATCCGCATATACTGTACAAGCGTATGTAAAAGACATTGAACAATTATTCACCACGCTACAAGTACTTAAATTGAAAGATGTAGATGAAGATGGAATAAAAAAATACATTGCAATTTTAAAAAAAGCAAACTACGATTTAAAAAGTATTTCAAGAAAAATAAACAGTATACGGTCATTCTTCAAACATATGAAGGAGCAAAATTATATTAAAAAAGATCCTTCAGAAAACATACATCATCCAAAAATTAAAGAAAAAGCTCCTAGATATTTAACAAAAGAAGAATATACTAAGCTTAGGAATTCTTGTTTGAAAGATATTAGAACTTATGCAATGATAGAACTTCTTTTACAAACTGGCATTAGAATTGGAGAATTATGTAGGCTAAAAGTTAGCGATATATGCTATAAATCTAAAACGAAACCTTATGCAGTAAGAATCGAAAAAAATGAAAGCACCCCATCTCGTACAGTTCCATTAAATTCAGCAGCAACTGATGCAATCTCAATGTATTTTGATGTCAGACCAAATACACAGAAGAACAGTTATGTTTTTGTCACTAAAGCAGGGAAACCAATTATCATAAGAAACGCTCGCACATATATCAGCCGAGCAATGAAAAAAGCCAAGATAACGAATGCAACAGTCAACGATCTTCGAAATACTTTTATATATCACCATATTAAAAACGGTGAAAATATTTTGAAACTATCACAAATAGTTGGCCACAAGAACCTTTCCAGCACCATCAAGTATACAAAGATTAAGAAAGGAAAAACAACCCCAAAGACTCAAATTGTTTTGAAGAATCTTTAATTAGAAGAAAGATTTAAAACTTTCAATCCTAAATCTTTATAATTATCATGTTCAGATATTAGAATAACTTGTTTATTTTTTGAACAAAAATTAATTATTTTATTGATAATATTTTTATTTTCGACACCAGCAAAAGGATCTTCTAGATAAATAGGAAGATTTGAATCAGGAAAATTGGACATCAAATATGCATATCTTTGAATAATTAACATCTCGACCTTTTCTTCATATGAATTAATTTGTTTATTATCAAGAACATACTCATTATTTGCCTGAATATTTTCATCTTCGAAATATTCTCGCAATATTCGTAAATAAACATCGAGTGGATTATTTACTAGATTTCCATTGTTTGACGTAAGAAGTGTATCAAGTTCTCTTTTAAGCTCTTCAATTTGTTTGGAATTATCTTCAACTGAATAATTAGTAATAGTTGCTGATTTTTCTAATTTGAGCATATCTAGCTCTCGTTTTTTCCTAATATATTCTTCGGGAGAAATTATAGGCCCAAATTTATCAATCTCAATCTGCAAATCTACTATTTTTTTATTTTTTTCTGAATATAAATATTTATAATCACTAAGTTCTTTACCTTCAAATTTCTCATGAATTTTGGCTAAATCATTTTCCTTTTGAAATAACAAAGCTCTAACAAGTGCTTTCGTAGCAAAATAATCATCTTCGTTTTGAAAGCCCATATTTTGAAGATACCTTTGCTTGGCTGATTTCAAAGCATCTATTTCATTTGCAATAGCCGATACTTTATCTCGGCTTAATTCATTTGGCTTTACTTTGCCAGAAGATTTGAAAAATATTAGAAAGAACAAACTTAAGACTAACATTATCGATCCTAAAACAGCACCAACAAATGGATCTGCTATAAAGCTCAATGTCAATCCAACACTTATAGATATTATTAATAATATAATAAACGGAAGATATGCCAAATGTTTTGAATCAGAGGCTTGATACTGTACATGGATATTAGCTAAATCTGAAAGGACTTTTTCTCTTTCTCGAATACGATATAGAAACATAGATAAGTCATTCTCTACTCTCTGAACATTTAACCTCATAAAGTTATTGTATTTCACCATATCAATATCAACTTTTGAAACTTTGTTAAGAGCTACCTCGTATTGTTTTATTTTTTCATTAATACTTTTTAATTCTTCTACCAAAACTTCTTTACGGCCAACATACTCATCTTGTTTTTTTTGATCTCCTAATTTTTTTTCAAGATTATTTATTTTTTCATCAATATTTACATCTATATCATTATCCAAATTTATATTTTCTAAATCTTTAATTTTTTTTCTTAAAATTTCAGATTTTTCAGAAATATCATTTTTTTCTTTTTTTAATGTTGATGCTGAATTATCACCACTATATTTTCTGGCTTGCTCAATATCATAAAAAATATCTTCAACTGGTGAATAATAAGATTTGGAATCTGGTTTATGAAAGACATACCTATTTAAATATTGTTGAAAAGGAATTCGTCCTAGTTCAAGATTCAAAAGCTGTGTATATGTGATAACAAATAATTTAGAATAATCCGAATATCCAATACCATAAAAGGATTCCATGGCACTAATTTTGGCAACATTTTCATCTAAATAAATATTATCAGGAGTGGAAGAAATAGTATGATCACTCGAATTAAGATTTAGTGTTAGCGATAGACCATCTTCAGAAGTACTAGCCCAGCTTAATTGAATAAATTTTCGCAAGATAGATATATCTCCATCTTTTGCAAAATACAAAAAAGCATTTGAACCAGAAAAATCCAAAGCAGTATACAGCTCTCCATCAGCGTTTTGGGCATTAAAACGTTTGAACATTTAATTTTGACAGTTTAGTTATCTTTAGAATAATAAAATAAGTTGCGATAAAAAACAAATAGGTCTCATACCTCTCAGTACAAGACCTATTAAAAAGACTTAATTTACTTTTTCAAACCTACTTTAGCAACAACCCAGTAATTAGGTGAATATTCTTTACCACTACTTTCACCAGATGTCTGAACACATTTTACTTTCTTTAATGCTGAGACTACGTCCTCATCAGCCCCAGTAGTTCCTTTAATATATTTATCATAAGCAGAACCTTCATTCCATTTATTGTTTACGCCTGCTCCTTCTTGAGCTTGTACATCAGGAAGTTCTTTCAAATTGCCAGAAAGTAATGTACCTCTTGCCGTTAGATTTGCGGCTCCGCTAGGAAGAGTTGATGAAGCAACACAAACATAATTAACGGCTGGTGTACCAATGTTCAAAAGACTTGATCCTACAACAACAATCAAGATTGCAACTAATAATACGATACCTGCAACTACTGCATTTGTAATTGATTTGATTGCAGCACTTCTTGCTTTTTCATCACCTGATTTGCCAACCCAATCAAATACGGCTTTGACAATTTGGAATAATATAAAAATGACGAGTATAGCAATAACTACAGCAAAAACTGACTGTAATATACCACTTACTGAGAAACTTCCTGCTCCTGCGAATATTTTGCAGACTTGAGGAACCAATGAACCATCACAACTAATATCTTCAGCATGAGCAACAGATGTACTAGCTACTAAAACAGCTCCTGCGGCTACAGAATACTTTATACTATTCTTATTCATATATATGTAAAAAATTAATTAAGATATATTAAAACTAAAGCATTAATTATACAATACCATACACTATTTGACTACTTTTTGATCCCAACTCTCTTCAAAACAACATATCCATCTTTATACTCATCACCAGTATCTTTGTCCTTGCAATACATTTTTGTGCTCAAAAAATCCACTGTGTCTTTATTATCCGCAGTTAAAGTTATAAAATCTGCTGTTTTATTATTCTTAGTTCCGCCTTTTGCTTTGCCTTCATATGCGATGCCTCCAGATAATTCAGAAGCACTAACACCAGAATTCAAGGCACCTGTCTCCTGATCTATATTAGCCTGTGTCATAGTAGAACTTGTAGCCGAATAACAGACATACGCTGGATTTGGTTTACCACCAATATTTAATAAATCAGTAAATAATGGGACTACGAATAATAGAACTAATAAAGCAATACCTGCGGCAACTGCATTTGAGATTGATTTAATTGCCCCTGATCGTTCTTTTTCATCACCAGATTTAGAGACCCATTTGAAGATTGCCTTCACAATTTGAAATAAGATAAAAACAACAAGTGCCGCAATAGCTATAGAAAAAAACATATCAAGCACTGAACCAAATGTGAAATTTGTAGTAATATCTGCGAATTTTTCACATATAAACTTCGGAGCAAAACTATCTTTGCAAGTAGTCGTTTCTGCATTTGAAATACTAGAAGCCCCGAGCAAACCTAACGATACAATGGAAATATATTTTATTGATTTTATTTTCATAATTTCTTTAGTTCATTAACAAAACATTGTTGTAAATTATTTTTATCTTTAATCTCAATCCCTTTCACAATTCCACTCGAGTTTGGAGACGAAGTAAGATATTGTTTGCAATTATTATCTAGATTCGTGGTAAAAGTACTAAATTTTCCACTAGCAGATAGTGTATCTGCCCAGCCAGCTAACTTCATACACCTTGTAAATTCTTCTGATGCATTTCCAAAAGTATCTGCCACCCCAGCATTATAATTAGTAATGTATGAATTGGTATCACGATAATAAAGATTAGCACAATTTACAAGCTGATCATTACCAGCTGTCAAAGACCTTACGAATAAAACTATAAAATATGCTGAAAATGTAATCGCAATACCAACAACTCCATTAATAATTCCTTTCAATGCATCTTTTTTACTTTTATCCTGACCGTCATTATTAACCCATTTGAAACCTGCAAGAATTATTCTAAAACCAAATAATATCACCAATCCTATTAAAATAATCGTTGCCGTACTAGAAATTACATCATTAAAAGATAAACTTGGAAAGAATCTTCTAAGATCTATTGCATCAAAACCAAAGCCATTTGAGACACAATCTGCTGATTGATCTCCTGCAGGACAAGGAGTAGCCGCAGAAACAATATTTACTAATGTAAAAGATGTTAATAATATTATTATAAATTTACTTATTTTTTTCATAATTTTTTCAATTCATCAGCAAAACATTGATTAAGTTTCTGATTATCATAAACCTTTATTTCCTTTGTAGAAGATAAATATTCATAATATTTTGGTGAACAATTTTTTTGAATATTTGATATAAAACCAGAATATTTTGTGCTATCTGATAATACATTAGTTTTACCAGCTAAATCTATGCATTTTTTGAATTCTGACTCTGATGTCGTTATCGATGCAGCACTAGAATTATTTTCATAAGACGTAGCATTTTTAAAATACAGGTTACTACACTGTATCAACTGAGTGTCGATATTGAAAAAGCCTCTTATAATAATTATAACGAAATAAGCTGAAAAAGATATTATCAAACCAACAATTCCATTACTAATACTTTTAATAGCATCTTTCTTATTCTTATCTTGACCATCATTATTTGCCCATTTAAAAGCGGCAAGCACTATTTTGAATGTTAAAATTATTACTAGTAAAGCTAATAATATTGTAGTTACAACACCTATAATATCGTTAAAATTAAAATTGGGAAAAAAACCACTCGCATTTATTTTATTTGCACCACTTTCAATTTCAAGACATTTTTCGTATTCATCGTATGTAACAACACTTCCAGAACTATTTGTAGTACCAACTCTAGGACATGGAGTTGTTTTCGCATATTGCATAGGAGTAACTGTAGTAGTAGTTGGCACTGGAGCAGCAAATGCGAAATTAAATGAAGAAAAGAGTAATATTAAAAATATACTTAATTTGATTATATTTTTATAAACTTTCATAAATCTTTATTTATTTACAAAGACACCAAATAATATTTTTTGACCTAGTATTGATTCAATAATTGTAATAATTGCAATTGATAAAAAGAGTAATACAATTCCTGTAATAGCATTTTGTATAGTTTTGATGCCTTTTTTCTTGGCCTCTTCATTGGCATTCGCACTAAAAATCTGAATTCCACCCCAAATTAGTACACCAAAAAGTAAAGCACCTACTAAGGTAGGAATTATTGGGACAATTCCTGCGATAATATCGCCAATAGATGGTGTTTTGCCAGTACAATTCGGATCCCAAAGCGAAGGGACTTGGTTATTTTTCACACAATCCGAATCGGCAAAAACATTAGATGATAGAAGGAATAAAGAAAAAAACATTAAACTAAATTTTTGTATATTTTTTTTAATCATTTTCCAATATTTACTCCATATAAAAGTTTGACACCAAAAATAGCTTCAATTAATGAAACTATGCCTACTGAAACAAACAATATTACAGCACCAACAATGGCATTTTGAATAGTTTGAATTCCTTTTTTCTTAGCTTCATCATTTGGACCAGCAATAGTAATCTGAACTGCTCCAACGGTTATCATTCCAAATAATAATACACCAACTGCGATAGGAATAAACGGAATAAATCCTCCAACCAAATCGCCAAGTGATGGAGTACCTGTACAATTTGGGTCCAAAGGATCTGCGACAATACCGCATTTAGCCTGAACAATATCTGCTGCTGTGAAGAATATTACAACAGCAGATACTAATAAATTACTTATTTTTTTGTTTAAATTACTTTTCATGCGAAAATAATATCATATGCATGTTTTTCTGTCATACTTTACTTAGCTAATCCCAAACCTTTCATCGAGAAATTATGTCTTCCCTGTTCATCAGTGCCATCATATCTTACTTTAACTTTATCACCAATTTTAACAATATCTGCTGCATTTTTTACAAATTCATCACTCAATTGTGAAACATGTACAAGTCCTCCAAAATTTCGATTTACTTCGATAAATGCACCATATGTTTCAACTCTTTTTATAACTGCATCTAGTATTGTTCCCGGTTCAACTTCGTTTAAAGCCTCTTTGATTAAAACAATGGCCTTCTTTGAGGCTTCTTCTGATGAAGCAGCAATATTTACTGAACCATCATCTTCAATATCAATTTCGGCTCCTGATTGAGCAATAATTTCTTTAATTACTTTACCACCAGGACCAATAACATCACCAATTTTCGATGGATTAATTTTAATTGTAGTAATTCTTGGCGCAAATTGAGAAAGTTCTTCTCTAGGTGCATTGATAACTGTTAATAAATAATCAAGTATTTGTATTCTAGTCTTCTTTGATTGAGCAACAGCTTCTATCAAAATTTCAACAGGAATTCCCTGAAGTTTATTATCTAGCTGAATTGCAGTCCAACCATCTCTAGTTCCTGTAATCTTGAAATCCATATCACCATAATGATCTTCATCACCAATAATATCTGTAAATAGGACATATTTACCATTTCCTTCATAAATCAAACCCATGGATATACCTGCAATTTGTTCTTCTAATTTTACACCTGCATCTAGAAGAGCAAGCATAGAGCCACATGTGGCTGCCATTGAGGTAGAACCATTGGAGCCCAAAACCTCTGAGACAACTCTGACTGTATATTTGAAATTATCTTCACCAGGAAGAACTTGTAAAATTGATTTTTCACCAATAATTCCGTGACCGATTGCACGTCTATTTGCCATTCCAAATTTTCTATCAACTTCACCGACGGAAAATTGAGGAAAATTGTAGTGATGCATATATCTTTTTGTGCCCTCACCTTCCAATCCCTCTACGATTTGTTCTAATCTAGAAGAACCCAATGTAACAACACTAAGTACCTGCGTTTCACCTCTATTAAAAATTGCAGATCCATGAACTCTTGGCAAAACACCAACTTCTGCACTAATTGGCCTTAGCTCATCCATTGCTCTACCATCGATACGTTTCTTGTTATCAACAGCATTTCTTCTAACGATTTCTTTTATAATATCGTCAAAACATTTTTCAACATCTGTTGATTTATAATCTGCGTCAAATTTTGCGTGAATTGCACTTTTTATAGCACCAAGCACATCGTGTCTTTCGTTCTTATCTTTAATAAAGATCTTTTCTTCAAAATCAGAGCCCAATTCTGCTAATATTTTTTCCTTTAGTTCTGTTGATATAATTCTAGGTGTATATGTGAAATCTTTTTTACCAGCAAGACTTACAAATTCATTTTGGAAATCAAGCAATTCCTTACCTTGAATTAGAGAGTCTCTAAGTGCATTATTCAATATATCTTCGCTAATTATTTTTCCATCTGCTTCAACAGAAACAATTAATCCATCAATTATTGATACGATCAAATTCATTGAACTTTCGTTCATTTGCTCATCGGTAGGGAAATAAACCAATTCATCATTAATTTTACCAACTCGAACTGCAGCTACTGGTCCTTTGAAAGGTATACCAGAAATCATTAATGCGGCTGAAGCAGCAATAAATTGTAATAATTCAGGATTGTTTTTTTGATCATAAGCCAAAACTTGTGTGATAACCTGTACTTCACGTACTAAATCTTCAGGAAAAAGACTTCTAATCGCGTGATCCATTAATCTTCCTGATAAAATTTCTTTTTCTGTAGGACGACCTTCTCTCTTGATAAATCTAGACGAAGAAATCATTCCAGCGGCGTAAAGTTTTTCTACATATTCAATTCCTAAAGGGAAATAATCTAATTCTGGATTGTCTACTCCAACAGCTATTGTCGAAAGAACAACAGTATCACCTGCTCTCGCCAAAACTGATGCCTGTGTTAGTTTAGCTAATCGTCCTGTTTCTAGTGTGAATTCCACTCCATTAATAACCTTTGTGTGCTTCGTGACCATATTTTTATATTAATAATTTATAATTATCACAAAAATGGATATGAAAAGAACGATTCTGAGCGAAATGAAGATTCTTGTAATCAAACTCCTTCATTTCATTCAGGACGATACAATTCAATCCCTTAATGTAATGCCTGATAATAACACGAATTGAACTATAATTAACTATGCTTCTATAATTATTATAGCTTTTTTGCAAATAAAAAAAGGGAATAGTTTTACCTATTCCCTTTCAAATTTTTATTAATTTACTTAGACATATCTATTGCCTTCAGCATAACCTGATATCTATCAACATCAGTCTTTTTTAAGTATTCAAGAAGTCTTCTTCTCTTTCCTACCATTTGTAAAAGTCCTCTTCTGGAGTGATTATCCTTTTTATGCCCCTTTAAATGACCTTGTAATAAAAGAATTCTTTGTGTTAATAGAGCTACCTGAATTTCTGGAGAACCTGTATCACCTTCAGATTGAGCAAATGTTTTTATTAATTCTTCCTTTGAAGTTGTAGCAAAATCTAATTTGCCTGTTACAGCTTTCTTTGTACTTTTAACTGATTTAACGGCCTTTGCTGCTTTCGCGGCTTTTGCTGTTTTTGCTACCTTTGCTGCTTTTATTGTCTTAGCTGACTTAGTACCTTTTGTTGTTGTTTTAGCCATATTATTAATATAATTATATATGTTAAAAGCCATCGCGCCGAAACGCAGTCTAAACCAGTTAACATACCAGTAAAGACATTTAAGATGACATTTATACAGTCAGAATGTTATCATTTATACAATAATTATTCAATTAATAATAACTTTATTAGTTAAACAGGCTAAAATCACGAATAAGTATTACCAGTCGCATTTATTTGAATAATTTTTTTAGTACTAGAATGATGTATATTTAAGGACTTCCATAAGCATTTATGAATATTGAAAATTTTAAAGATAAAATACCAGTTTATGTAAAAAACATAGGCTCTAAACTTATAGAAAATGGCTATGAAGCATATTTAGTTGGAGGTTGTGTTCGAGACACACTTTTGGAAAAAAGTCCTAAAGATTGGGACATCGCTACAAATGCAACGCCTGATAAGATTGTTGAAATATTTCCAAGATCCATCTTAATCGGAGCAAGATTTGGAACAGTCACAGTTCTCGAGGAAGATAATAATAATGAAACATTTCAAGTAGAAATAACAACATATAGAATCGAAGAAGATTATGTGGGTGGCAGATGGCCAGAAAAAGTGGAATTTGCTTCAAATATTGAAGATGATTTATCCAGAAGAGATTTGACTATTAATGCCTTCGCATATAACTTACATTCAGATACTAATGAATTATTAGATTTTCATGGAGGTTTAATAGATTTAGAACAAAAAATAATCAGAGCCGTTGGCAATCCTATAGATAGATTTTCGGAAGATGGTTTACGTGCCTTCCGAGCATGCCGATTTGCATCCACACTCCAATATGAAATAGATAAAAATACCTTTGACGCAATCAAAGAAACTTTAACTGTATCAAAAATGGTATCAGTTGAAAGAATTCAGTCAGAGTTCACTAGATTATTAATAGAATCGCCAAAACCATCATACGGAATTGAGCTTTTAAGAGAATCCGGGCTATTATCTCTATTCTTACCCGAATTACTTGAAGGATATGGAGTAGACCAAAATGATTATCACCACGACGATGTTTATTGGCATAGTCTTCATTGTGCAGACATTGCTCCTGACAAGATAAAATTAGCCGCATTATTCCATGATATCGGCAAGCCAAGAAAGAAAGATGGACCTCATTTTTACGGCCATGACATTGAAGGTGCAGAAATGACAAAAGTTATCATGAAAAGGCTTAAATTCAGTAATGACGAAATAGATAGAATTTCAAATCTTATTCGATGGCATATGTTTTATTATCCGTTCAGTAAGGAAGAAACCGAAGATGGAAAAATTGTCGAACGAACTGAAATGATGAATAAAGGTTGGACAGACCATGCTGTGAGAAGATTTATTAGAAATGTTGGAGGACAAGATGCCGTAAACGAGCTATTCATGTTAAGAATTGCTGATGCGACATGTAACAAAAAAAGTGCTTGGGATCCAGAAGAAATCGACGCTTTGCAATTAAGAATTTCAAAAGTGCTTCAAGAAGACATTGCTTTGAAAGTAACAGATCTTGATATTTCTGGTACAGATATTATGGAATTAGGAGTTAAACAAGGACCTGATATAAAAGCAGTATTAAATTTTTTACTAGAAAAAGTGGAAGAGAACCCACTAAATAATGACAAAATTGTTTTACAAGAAATTGCAAAAGACTATATAAAATCTATGACTGAATGAATATTCTTATAACAACTCACCATCTTACTTATATTGCCGGCTCGGAGCTTAATATACTTGATTTAGCAATTACATTTATAAAGTTAGGATTTGATGTTACTGTAGCTACTTTTTTATATGATTATCCGTTGAAAGAACATTTTGAAATTAATAATATTAAAGTCGTTAATTTATTAACAGATAATACAGAATTATTGAATAAAAATTATAATTTAATTTGGTCACAACACGCACCAACTTTAGATTTTGTAATATTTCGATTAAATATATCCGCTGATAAAGTAGTCTTTAGTTCTTTATCTCCCTTCGAGCCTTTGGAAACCGCACCAGTATACGCAAATTTATTATCAATCTGCCTTGCTAATTCAGAAGAAACAAAGGAACAATTAATTGATGAAGGTATTGAAAAACAACACATATCAGTATTTCCAAACTCAGTTACAGACGATTACTTTAATAATAAATATGTTTATAAAGAACAGCCTACTCATTACGCAGTTATATCAAATCATATGCCCAGAGAAATTTTAGACCTTGAATTAGAATTAAAAAAAGAATCTATCAAAATCAATTATTACGGTATGGAAAAAGAATCAGTATTTGTAACACCTGATTTTTTACTTAAATACGACGGTATAATTTCCATCGGCAGGTCCGTACAATATGGTTTATCTATGGGTATACCCACCTATTGTTATGATCATTTCGGAGGAATTGGTTGGATAAATTCCAACAATCTAGAACAAGCAAAAAAATATAATTTCTCTGGCCGAGATTGTAATAGAAAAATTTCAGCTAAAAAAATAACACACGAACTGATAAACGAAAGACCAAATAAGCATGAACTAGAAAGACTAAAAGAATATTCGCTACTATATTTTTCATTAACTAATAATATAAAAGCTATTCTTACTATTTTAGAATCTTCAAATAAGGTAGATTTTAAAAAGATAAAAGCAGTTAGTTTGAAGAGGCACAACGAGTATTACACGAGGATTTTATTACAGAATAAGATAGATAAAGACGATTTACTTGGTATTATAGCTACATTAAATAGTTATGTAACTAATAATGAAAAAGAAATTGAACAATTTAAAAATAAACACAATGTACAACCACTTAATCCTATTGAATATATTAAACCCCTTTCTTTCAAAGACTTAATTCAAAACAAGCCTAATCCTGTACAA